>JAISOY010000082.1 GCA_031275285.1 Bacteroidales bacterium
AAAGGAGATGAGTTCCTAAGCCTTTTGTTGTTATAAGTACAGTTCACTTTAATCTTTCCACAAATGTCAGTTCATAAAACAGAAAGAATCAATTTTTCTTCCATACAAAATCCCTTTGAATATCCGGATTTTTTGGAAATCCAATTAAAAGCATTTTACGATTTTTTCCAAATCGATACTACTCCGGAAAATCGAAAAAATGAAGGATTATATAAAGTTTTTCAGGAAAATTTTCCGATTACCGACACAAGAAACAACTTTGTGCTGGAATTCATCGACTATTTTGTAGATCCTCCGCGTTATACTATTGATGAGTGTATTGAGCGGGGATTGACTTATAGCGTTCCGCTCAAAGCAAAACTAAAATTATATTGTACCGATCCTGAACATGAGGATTTTGATACGGTAATACAGGATGTATATTTGGGTACGGTTCCGTATATGACTCCTAAAGGATCATTTGTGATCAATGGAGCAGAACGTGTAGTCGTATCACAATTGCACCGTTCTCCCGGAGTCTTTTTTGGACAAAGCCTACATGCTAACGGGACTAAGTTATATTCAGCACGTATCATACCTTTTAAAGGTTCATGGATCGAGTTTGCTACTGACATTAATAGTGTCATGTATGCCTATATCGACCGTAAGAAAAAGTTGCCCGTAACCACTCTTTTACGTGCGATAGGTTACGAAAATGATAAAGATATTCTCGCCATATTTGATTTGGCTGATGAACTGAAAGTTTCCAAAACATCTGTTAAGAAGGCTGTAGGACGGAAATTAGCTGCCCGTGTATTAAAAACATGGGTAGAGGATTTTGTGGATGAGGATACCGGTGAAGTGGTTTCCATTGAACGTAATGAAGTAATTATTGACCGGGAAACCATTCTTGAGCCTGATCATGTAGATATGATTGTAAATTCGGGTGCTGAAACCATTCTTTTGCATAAAGAAGGTCAGAATATCACCGATTTCGCCATTATATATAATACATTGCAGAAAGATGCATGTAACTCTGAAAAAGAAGCCGTTTTGCATATTTACAGGCAGTTGCGTAGTTCAGAACCACCTGATGAAGCTACTGCCCGTGATGTAATTGATAAACTCTTTTTCTCGGATAAGCGTTATGACCTCGGAGATGTCGGACGTTACCGGATCAATAAAAAATTAAATCTCAATACACCAGCAGATACAAAAGTATTGACCCGTGAAGATATTATTGAGATTATAAAATATCTGATTCAGCTGATTAACTCTAAAGCCGATGTAGATGATATTGACCATTTGAGTAATCGTCGTGTACGTACGGTAGGAGAGCAGTTGGCAGGGCAGTTCAGTGTCGGTTTGGCACGTATGGCCCGTACTATCCGTGAGCGTATGAATGTTCGCGATAACGAGGTGTTTACTCCGATTGACCTGATCAATTCAAAAACTTTATCTTCGGTCATCAATTCGTTCTTTGGGACCAATCAGTTGTCACAGTTTATGGATCAGACCAATCCGTTGGCGGAAATGACCCATAAACGTCGTTTATCTGCATTGGGCCCAGGAGGTTTGACCCGTGAACGTGCAGGTTTTGAGGTTCGTGACGTTCACTTCACACATTACGGACGGTTATGTCCCATTGAAACACCTGAAGGACCCAATATCGGTTTGATCTCTTCACTTTGTGTATTTGCAAAGATCAATAATCTCGGTTTTATTGAAACACCATATCGTAAAGTTGAAGAATCTGTAGTGTCATTAAACGAAGATGGTGTCGTATACTTAAGTGCAGAAGAAGAAGAAGGAAAGATAATAGCACAGGCCGATGTGAAAGTCGACGCAAAAGGTCATTTTATGGAAGTCCGTGCAAAATCAAGGTTAGATGCAGACTATCCGGTGGTAGAACCTTCGGAAGTGAACATGATGGATGTGGCTCCGAACCAGATCGCATCAATTGCTGCATCCTTAATCCCGTTCCTCGAACATGACGATGCGAACCGTGCCTTGATGGGATCAAACATGATGCGTCAGGCGGTACCATTATTGAAACCTCAGGCTCCGGTTGTAGGTACTGGTATTGAACATACCGTAGCAAAGGATTCCCGTTTGCTCGTGCTTGCAGAAAAAGACGGTATAGTTGAATCGGTGGATGCACGTAAGATAGCTATCCGTTATGATTTGACAGAGGAGGAAAAATTCATGAGCTTTGATAATGATTTGAAAGTTTATGATTTACCTAAATTTACCAAAACAAATCAAAGTACATGTATTAATATGCGACCGATCGTTAAAAAAGGCGATCGTGTAGTAAAAGGACAAATCCTGACCGAAGGTTATTCTACCGATAATGGAGAACTGGCTTTAGGTAAAAACCTGAAGGTGGCATTCATGCCATGGAAAGGATACAACTTTGAAGATGCAATTGTCATCAGTGAAAGAGTGGTGAGCAATGATGTGTTCACATCACTTCATATTGATGAATATTTATTGGAAGTGCGCGATACGAAACGTGGGCTGGAAGAATTGACTTCGGATATTCCGAATGTGAGTGAAGAAGCCACCAGGAATCTGGATGAAAACGGATTGATCATGATCGGTGCACATGTTGAACCGGGAGATATCCTTATAGGTAAGATTACACCTAAAGGAGAATCAGACCCATCGCCTGAAGAAAAATTATTGAGGGCTATTTTCGGGGACAAAGCCGGTGATGTGAAAGATGCTTCATTAAAAGCACCCCCGTCATTGTATGGTGTGGTAGTGGATAAAAAACTCTTTTCACGTAGTGTGAAAGATAAAAAAGCCAAGACCAACGAAAAAGCTATTCTTCAAAAAATTGAAGATGAGTTCAATAAACTGGCGGATGAATTGAAAGGCCGTCTGGTAGAGAAATTAATGGTGATGCTGAATGGTAAGACTTCACAGGGTGTGAAAGATTACTATAATGTGGAAATTGTCCCTAAGGGATCCAAGTTTTCTGCCAAACAACTGATGGACATTGATTATACCAATGTAAATCCGGGTAAATGGACTTCTGATAAGGCTAAAAACGATTCTATCAAGGATATACTTCATAATTATATGGCCAAGTATAAGGAAATAGAGGCTGTATATAAACGTAAAAAATATAATGTGACCATTGGCGATGAACTGCCTGCTGGTATTATCCAATTAGCTAAGGTATACATTGCGAAGAAACGTAAAGTAAAAGTAGGAGATAAAATGGCAGGCCGCCACGGAAATAAAGGTATTGTTTCCAAGATTGCCCGTGCGGAAGATATGCCTTTCCTTGCAGACGGCACACCGGTTGATATCGTACTTAATCCGTTGGGGGTACCTTCGCGTATGAACCTTGGACAGATATACGAAACTGTGTTGGGTTGGGCTGGTGAGAAATTAGGTGTAAAATTTGCCACTCCAATTTTTGATGGTGCTGAATTGGAAAATATCAATGATTGGACAGACAAAGCCGGTCTTCCGCGTTATGGACGTAGTTACCTCTATGACGGGGGAACGGGAGAACGTTTCGACCAGCCTGCAACTGTAGGTATCATCTATATGTTGAAATTAGGACATATGGTAGATGACAAGATGCATGCCCGTTCTATTGGTCCGTATTCTCTTATTACCCAGCAACCGTTGGGAGGTAAGGCGCAATTCGGAGGTCAGCGTTTTGGAGAAATGGAGGTCTGGGCACTTGAAGCATTCGGTGCTGCTAATATCCTACAGGAAATCATTACAGTCAAATCTGACGATGTGGTAGGGCGTGCCAAAACATATGAAGCCATTGTTAAAGGCGAGCCTATGCCTACTCCTGGAGTTCCGGAATCATTCAATGTATTGTTGCATGAAATGAGAGGATTAGGATTAAGTATCAATCTTGTATAATAATTATGAATTATGATGATGGATAGTAGTTTTAATTTACGTTTCATCACTCGTAATTTATCGTTCATAATTGGTTATTAAAAATCATCTTACGATGTCATTTAGAAAAGATAATAAAGCAAAAAGCACTTTTAAAAAGATAACAATCGGGTTAGCTTCTCCGGAAGAAATCCTTGAACGTTCAAGTGGTGAGGTGCTGAAACCGGAAACCATAAATTACCGTACTTATAAGCCGGAGCGTGATGGTTTATTCTGTGAACGGATTTTTGGACCTATCAAAGATTACGAATGCCATTGCGGTAAATACAAACGTATTCGCTATAAAGGAATTGTGTGTGACCGCTGTGGTGTTGAAGTAACCGAAAAGAAAGTGCGCCGTGAAAGGACAGGGCATATCCAATTGACTGTTCCCGTAGCACATATATGGTATTTCCGTTCATTGCCCAATAAAATAGGGTATTTGCTCGGATTGCCTTCCAAAAAGCTGGATGCCATTATTTATTACGAACGTTATGTGGTGATCCAACCTGGAATAAAAGCGATTGATGGTGTGAAAGCGATGGATTTCCTTACGGAAGAAGAGTATCTGGATATCATGGAATCTCTGCCGAAAGAAAATCAGATGCTGGAAGATGACGATCCTAACAAGTTTATTGCAGACATGGGGGCTGAGGCCCTTTGTAAGATATTAGGCCGGTTAAAGTTGGATGAGTTATCTTATGAATTACGCCATAAAGCCAGTATTGAGACATCTCAGCAACGTAAAGCAGATGCCCTGAAACGTTTACAGGTAGTAGAAGCTTTTCGTGAATCAGTAGAAGTCAATAAGCCGGAATGGATGATCCTGAAGGTAATTCCGGTTATCCCACCTGAATTAAGACCATTGGTACCTTTAGATGGCGGACGTTTTGCCACTTCCGACCTGAATGATTTGTATCGTCGTGTCATTATCCGTAATAATCGCTTAAAAAGATTGATGGAGATCAAAGCTCCCGAAGTAATTTTACGTAATGAAAAACGTATGTTACAGGAGGCCGTTGACTCTCTGTTCGATAATTCACGTAAGGCCAATGCTGTTAAAACAGATGCTAACCGTCCGTTGAAATCATTAAGTGACAGCTTAAAAGGTAAACAAGGCCGTTTCCGTCAGAACCTGCTCGGTAAACGTGTGGATTATTCTGCACGTTCGGTAATCGTAGTAGGTCCTGAATTACAATTACATGAATGTGGCCTTCCGAAAGATATGGCGGCAGAACTATACAAGCCTTTTATCATCAGGAAATTGATAGAAAGAGGTATTGTTAAAACAGTGAAGTCGGCCAAGAAAATAGTTGACCGTAAGGATCCTGTGGTTTGGGATATTCTTGAAAATGTTTTGAAAGGACATCCTGTATTACTGAACCGCGCTCCGACTTTGCACCGGTTAGGGATACAAGCTTTCCAGCCAAAATTGATCGAAGGAAAGGCAATTCAGTTGCACCCGTTAGTTTGTACAGCTTTCAACGCCGACTTTGACGGTGACCAGATGGCGGTTCATGTGCCTCTTGGTAATGCAGCCATTCTGGAAGCCCAGTTGTTGATGCTTGCTTCCCATAATATTTTGAATCCTGCTAATGGTGCGCCGATTACAGTACCGTCGCAAGACATGGTATTAGGGTTATATTATATGACTAAAGAGCGTAAGAGCACACCAGATAGGATTGTTAAAGGGGAAGGACTGGTCTTTTATTCACCCGAAGAAGTGAACATCGCTTATAATGAAAAGCGTGCTGATCTTCATGCTAAAGTAAAAGTTCGTACACGAACCGTAGAGAATGGTCAGCCGGTCACCAAAATTATAGATACAACTGTCGGACGTATTATTTTCAACGAAGTAGTACCTGAAGAAGTTGGTTATCTCAATGAAGTGTTGACAAAAAAATCATTGCGCGATATTATCGGCAATGTCTTGAAAATGACAGGAACAGCTCGTACAGCAAAGTTCCTTGATGATATCAAAAATCTCGGTTATAGAATGGCTTTCCAGGGAGGATTGTCGTTTAATCTTGCCGATGTGATTGTTCCCGAAGAAAAAACCAGTCTGGTGAACGAAGGTTATGAACAAGTAGAAGAAGTAATGAATAACTATAATATGGGATTCATCACCAACAACGAACGTTATAATCAGATTGTCGATATCTGGACACATACCAATGCCAAACTGACCAATATCGTGATGAATCAGTTGACCAATGATAATCAGGGGTTCAATGCGGTATATATGATGCTTGATTCCGGAGCCCGTGGTTCGAAAGAACAGATACGTCAGCTTTCAGGAATGCGTGGTTTGATGGCTAAACCTAAGAAATCCGGTTCAGCTGGTCCTGAAATTATTGAAAACCCGATCCTTGCGAATTTTAAAGAAGGATTATCGGTTTTGGAATATTTTATTTCCACCCACGGTGCACGTAAAGGTTTGGCCGATACGGCTTTAAAAACAGCCGATGCAGGTTATCTAACCCGTCGTTTGGTAGACGTATCACAGGACGTGATCATTACGGAATCCGATTGCGGAACACTTCGCGGATTATTGGCTACAGCCAATAAAAATAACGAAGAAGTGGTACAGTCATTATATGAAAAGATTTTGGGTCGTACAACGGTTCATGATATTTTCCACCCGCTTACAGGTGAATTGATCATTGCTTCCGGTGATGAGATTACAGAAGAGATCGCACAGGTTATTGAAGATTCTCCGATCGAGCAGGTAGAGATTCGTTCGATGTTGACCTGTGAGTCGAAGAAAGGAGTGTGTGCAAAATGCTATGGTCGTAGCTTGGCAACCGGCCGTATGGTTCAGATGGGAGAAGCGGTAGGAGTTATTGCAGCTCAGTCTATCGGGGAACCGGGAACACAGTTGACACTCCGTACATTCCACGTAGGGGGTGCCGTAGCCGGGGTAAGTAGTGAATCCAATTCTATTATAGCCAGATATGATGGTATTGCCGAGATTGATGAATTGCGTACTATTGAGCGCACCAACTCCGAAGGTAATCCTGAATCCGTTGTAATTGGCCGGGCAGCTGAATTGCGTATTATTGATAAAAATACAGGGATCACGCTGACCACTCAAAACATTCCTTATGGTTCATTGCTTTTCATCAAGAATGGCGAAGAGGTGGAAAAAGGTAAATTGATCTGTCGCTGGGATCCTTTCAGTGCAGTAATTATCTCTGAAGTATCCGGTAAAATATCTTTTGAAAACCTTACAGATGGTGTGACCTATCGTGAGGAGACGGACGATCAGACTGGATTTAGCGAAAAAGTAGTTATAGAGTCAAGAGATAAACAGAAAAATCCGGCCATACGTATTGTTGGTGATGATAAATCTGTAATTTCCTCTTATAACCTACCAGTAGGAGCACATATCCAGGTAAAAGATAAGGAAAAAGTGGCTGCCGGTGATATTTTGGTAAAGATTCCCCGTGCTGTTGCCAAATCATCCGGTGACATTACCGGTGGTGGTGGTTTGCCGCGTGTAACCGAATTGTTTGAAGCACGTAATCCATCGAATCCTGCTGTTGTTTCGGAAATTGATGGTGAAATCTCATTCGGTAAGGTAAAACGTGGTAATCGTGAGATTTTAGTGACCTCCAAATCCGGAGAAGTCAAAAAATATATGGTGCCGCTGAGTAAACAGATCCTGGTTCAGGAAAACGATTATGTGAAGGCAGGTTCTCCTCTTTCGGATGGAGCCATTACACCTTCGGATATTCTGGCAATCAAAGGACCCACGAAAGTACAGGAATACATTGTCAATGAAATTCAGGAAGTATACCGTATGCAGGGTGTGAAGATCAATGATAAGCACTTTGAAGTAATTGTCCGTCAGATGATGCGCAAGGTACAAATTGTTGATCCCGGTGATACACGTTTCCTTGAAGGACAAATTGTTGATAAATGGGAATTCATGAATGAAAACGACTATATCTATGGTAAAAAAGTAGTTGTTGATGCTGGAGACTCTTCTTTACGCCCCGGACAAATTATCGCGGTTCGTAAACTTCGTGATGAGAATTCGGTGTTGAAACGTCGTGATGCAAAAGTCATTGAAGCCCGTGATGTGATTCCGGCAACATCGTTCCAGATACTACAGGGTATTACCCGTGCAGCACTTCAGACACAAAGTTTCTTTTCAGCAGCGTCTTTCCAGGAGACGACCAAGGTGCTCAATGAGGCTGCCATTTATGGAAAGGTAGATAACTTAGATGGTTTGAAAGAAAATGTGCTGGTAGGACATTTGATTCCAGCCGGAACAGGAGTCCGGGATTATTCGAAAATAGTCGTCGGTTCTATGGAAGATTATG
The DNA here is from genome assembly GCA_031275285.1 of Bacteroidales bacterium. Lineage (NCBI taxonomy): Bacteria > Pseudomonadati > Bacteroidota > Bacteroidia > Bacteroidales > Bacteroidales bacterium. Next base: position 8,220 of record JAISOY010000082.1, read on the forward strand.
ACAAATTACATTCTGCCAAAGCTTATAGCATGGAAGATGAATAAGGATGTAAAAAGACACATATAAGAAAATAAAGGCCCGGTATGTATTAAAATATACCGGGCCTTTTGCTGGTATTACCTATGTAATTGATATATATTTTGTATTTACGTGAAAATATATTACATTTGCACTGGTTTTTAAAAACGAAGTGGGGGACGCAATCCCCCTTCTTTATATGCCAAAAGCATGATTTCGAAGGATATTGTAAAAAGCATTGTACAATCGTTCATTGAGGGGCAGACCATTTTCTTAGTGGATATCAGGGTAGATGATACTAACCGGATATTTGTAGAAGTGGATAAACCAGAAGGGATTACCATCGATGAATGTGTCAGCATCAGTCGTGCCATCGAAGCCAGTCTTGATCGGGAAATAGAAGATTATGAACTGGAAGTATCTTCTCCGGGATTAACAGAGCCATTTAAAGTAATAGGTCAATACCAAAAAAATTGCGGGAGAATGGTGGATGTAGTCATGAAAGAAGGGCAAAAGATCAAGGGACTGTTGCAATATGTAGATGATGAAGGGATAATGTTGGAGGTAGAGGCAAAAATCAGAGAGGAAGGGAAGAAGCGACCGAAAATCGTGAAACAATCCGTTCCGTTAAAATATAACGATATTAAAGCAACCAAGGTTACGATCACTTTTTAGTCAATTCAGATAATGGAAAATCTAAGATTATTGGATACTTTTTCGGAATTCAAGGAGTTAAAAAATATAGACCGCGCTACCATGATGAGCGTGCTTGAAGATGTATTTCGCAGTACCCTGGCAAAAAAATATGAAACGGATGAAAATTTCGATGTGATCATCAATATTGACAAAGGTGACTTTGAAATATGGAGGAACAGAGAAGTAGTCGCTGATGCGGATTTTACTGATCCTAATCTCCAGATTCCGTTATCCGAAGCAAAAAAGATCGATGATGATTATGAAGTAGGGGAGGAAGTAACCGATGAGGTGAAAATGGAAGATTTCGGTCGTCGTTCGATACTTGCTTTAAGGCAAAATCTATCGGCGCGTATCATGGAACTTGAAAAAGGAAATGTATATGCCAAATATAAAGACCGTATAGGAGAGATCATTACCGGCGAAGTGTATCAGGTTTGGAAACGTGAAATACTGATCATTGATGATGATGGAAATGAATTGATTTTGCCTAAGAACGAACAGATCCCATCGGATCATTACCGTAAGGGTGATACTTTACGGGCTGTGGTGTTGCGTGTGGAGATGAAAAATAATAATCCTTTGATCATATTATCAAGAACATCTCCGGTTTTTCTGGAACGCTTGTTTGAACTGGAAGTACCTGAAATATTTGACGGTTTGATCACCATAAAGAAAGTTGTTCGTATTCCGGGTGAAAAGGCAAAAGTGGCCGTAGAATCGTATGATGACCGTATCGATCCGGTAGGAGCTTGTGTAGGGATGAAAGGATCACGTATTCATGGGATCGTGAGGGAGTTGCGTAATGAAAATATTGATGTTATAAATTATACTACCAATATCCAGTTATATATTACCCGTGCATTGAGCCCTGCAAAGGTGATATCCATCAAGGTGAACGAAGCAGACAAACATGTAGAAGTTTTCCTCAAAGCAAGTGAAGTGTCGCTGGCTATAGGAAAAGGCGGATCGAATATCAAACTGGCCAGCCAGCTCACCGGTTATGAAATCGATGTGTACAGGGAAGCTGAAGAGGTTGAAGAAGAGGATGTTGATTTAGACGAATTCGGGGATGAGATAGAAGGATGGATTATTCAGGAATTGAAAAGTATCGGTTGTGATACCGCCAAAAGCGTGTTGGAATTGACGATAGAAGATTTGGTTAAGCGAACAGATCTTGAAGAAGAGACAATTCGTGAAGTAACGCGCATATTAAAGGCTGAATTTGAATAAAAAGATCAAAGCCGAAAAGAATAAAAATTTATGTGTGACCTTTAAATTACGGAGCAATGGATATTTCGTAAAATACAGTCAGCACTTCATAAGATAAATAGAAAAGTAGGTCGATATTATGTCAGAAGTGAAAGCAACCAGATTAAGTAAAGTAGCCAGCGAATTTAATGTAGGGATATCTACAATTGTGGATTTCTTAAAAAAGAAAGGACATGATGTTGATGCGAATCCTAATACTAAGATAGCACACGACTTGTATATGCTCCTTTCGAAGGAGTTTAGTTCCGATGTCTCGGCGAAGAAAGAATCGGAAATGGTCAATTTGCGTAACTTCAGAGAAAAGAAAGAAACAGTTGAGCTTGTTGATCAACAACCATCAAGAAATATGGTGGAAGAAGAAGAAATTGAACCTCAGGTTTTAATAAAAGATAATACACTGGGTAAAAAGACACCTTTATTCAGTACTCCGGCTAAGGAAGTAGAAATTAAAGTTGTCGGAAAAATAGATGTGGATAATTTATCAGGAAAACCTGAAGAAAAGCCTCAAAAAACAGCCTTGAAGCCGGAAGAACCTGCAGATATAAAAAAGGAAAACACTCCGCCTGTGGAAGATCTTAAGGAAGATGTCGCTTCCGAAGTCAAGGAATCCTCTGAAAAGAAAGATTTACCGGAAGAAGTGATACCTGAGGACCACAATGAGGTGGAACGTTTGGTTGAACAAGAAACCTCGATTGACTCAGAGATTAAAGTAGTTGGAAAAATCGACCTTTCTTCGATTAATCAGCGAACCAGACCTCAGAAGAAATCAAAACAAGAATTGGAGAGAGAACGGAAAGCCCGTACTCAGCAGCATAAAGCGACATTGTCTTCTAGATCTGACGAGGAAAATGTTGTTCAAAGTACAGGTAAGGAAGAACAGGCAACAGAAAATAGAACAGAACAACAAGTCGAGCATATTGCCCGTCCTGATATTAAGTTATCCGGCCCGACTGTTGTTGGAAAAATAGACTTGCCGCTTGAGAAAAAGTCCAATGCTGATGATGAATCAAAGAAAAAAAGAAAACGTATCCGTAAGGATAAGGAAAAAATAGTTCTTAATGATAAGAATATCAGGAAGCCGGATTCTCCAGTTGGGAAAGTTAAGAAGAAAAAAGCCCTCCGTACGGAAGTAAATGAAGAGGATGTCCAGAGACAAATAAAAGAAACCCTTTCCCGTTTGACATCGAAAGGAGCTAAATCAAAAAGTTCCAAGTATCGTCGTGATAAGCGTGATGCATTAAATCTAAAGATGCAGGAGGAAGTGGAACAAATGCAACTTCAGAAAAATGTTTTGAAGGTAACAGAATTTGTTTCTGTAAATGAATTAGCATCTTTGATGAATGTGCCTGTTACACAGGTTATTTCTACTTGTATGGCAATGGGACTGTTTGTTTCCATCAATCAGCGGTTGGATGCAGAAACGATGGTATTGGTTGCGGATGAATTCAATTATAAGGTTGAGTTCATTAGTGCTGATTCCCAAGACATCCTTGTTGAAGAGGAAGATAAAGAAGAAGATATGGTTCCACGTCCGCCGATTGTCACAGTTATGGGGCATGTCGATCACGGGAAAACCAAGTTATTGGATTATGTTCGTAACGCAAATGTGATTGCAGGCGAAGCTGGTGGGATCACGCAACATATCGGAGCCTATAGTGTGGGTCTTGAAGACGGCCGCCATATTACATTTTTGGATACGCCTGGTCATGAGGCATTTACTGCAATGCGTGCACGTGGAGCTAAAATAACCGACGTAGCTATTATTGTAGTTGCTGCGGATGATGGTGTCAAACAACAGACTGTTGAAGCGATCAACCATGCTTCTGCTGCAGGTGTGCCTATTGTATTTGCTATTAACAAGATAGATAAACCAGATGCTAATCCTGATAGAGTTAAGGAAGAATTAGCCCAAATGAATTATTTGGTAGAAGATTGGGGTGGAAAATATCAGTCCCAGGATATTTCTGCAAAAGCTGGGATAAACATAGACCTATTGTTGGAAAAAGTTCTCTTGGAAGCTGAATTGCTCGAATTAAAAGCCAATCCAAGCAAGAAAGCTACTGGTTCGGTGGTTGAATCTTCTCTGGATAAAGGACGCGGATATATCTCAACAGTATTAGTGCAAAATGGAACATTACGTACAGGCGATATTGTATTGGCCGGTAGTTATACGGGGCACGTAAAGGCCATGTACAATGAGCGGAACCAGAGAATAGAAGAGGCAGGTCCATCTACTCCGGCATTGATACTTGGTTTGGATGGAGCTCCACAGGCAGGTGATTTATTCAATGTATTGGATGATTTCCGTGAAGCCCGTGATATTGCTTCTAAACGTAGCCAATTACAGCGTGAACAGGGGATGCGTACCAAAAAACATATTACTCTTGATGAAATTGGACGCCGGATCGCAATTGGAAATTTCCAGGAACTGAATATTATCGTAAAAGGCGATGTGGATGGATCCATAGAAGCGCTTTCGGATTCACTGATAAAATTGTCAACTCCTGAAATTCAGGTAAACATTATACATAAAGCGGTAGGACAGATTTCAGAATCGGATGTTACTTTGGCAGTGGCATCTAATGCAATCATTGTCGGGTTTCAGGTACGTCCGTCTCAGGGAGCACGTCGATTAGCCGAACAGGAACAAATAGATGTCCGGATATATTCTATTATCTATGATGCTATTGAAGAAATCAAAGCCGCAATGGAAGGAATGCTTTCTCCTGAAATCAAGGAAGAAATTGTAGCCACACTCGAGGTACTTGAAGTATTTAAAATTACTAAAGTGGGAACGGTTGCCGGGTGTATCGTCCGTGAAGGAAAAATTACACGAACCACTAAGATACGGGTGATTAGGGATGGTATCGTTATCCATACCGGTGAACTGGGATCCTTAAAACGTTTCAAAGAAGATGTCAGGGAAGTAACTACCGGATATGAATGTGGATTAGATATTACCAATTTTAATGACATTCAGGTAAAAGACATTATTGAAGGTTATCAGGAAGTTGAAGTGAAGAAAAAGCTTTAATAGCAGGATTTGACTTTCCGGGTTAGGTCTGTTAATAGAAAAAATGCAATATTTTCCCTATTCAGGGAAAATGTTCAAAACCGGATCAGTTCCTTTTGTCTTCACCCCACATTAATTTGTTACGTAAGGTAGCATAAAAAGAAGAAGATTTAATTACTTTTACTTTAAAGTTAGCCCGTTGTAGTGTAATTTCAGTATTACAGGGGTATTCAAAGGATCGGGAATCGAGAGATACGATAAAATGATCGCTACGGCAAGATGTTTTAAGGCGTAAAACAGCATTATCCGGAATTATAAGCGGTCTGACCGTCAGGTTGTGTGGTGCGATAGGTGATATAATGAAATTTTCGGATTCCGGAGCGACAATGGGTCCTCCAACACTCATCGAATAGGCAGAGGAACCTGTAGGAGTGGCAATAATTAATCCATCTGCCCAGTAAGAGTTCAGAAAATCGTCATTATACCATGTATGAACAGTAATCAGACCGGTATTTTTCTTTTGGATAACCACATCATTTAATGCATAAGGAAAGTCATTGAATTTATTCTTTTCGGTATCCATCCTGAGTAAAGTACGTTCTTCAATAGGTAATGCTCCTGCCAATAATTTCTTGATGGAATCTTCAAGTTCAGGTTCGGCAATGGTCGCTAAAAACCCTAACCTTCCAATATTAATACCTACAATAGGAATTCCGCTGTTACGGATGATATTTACAGATTGAAGGAATGTTCCGTCTCCCCCAACAGTAATTAAAAAACGGACATCATTATTCAGGTCATCGTGAGAAGTAAATGTTCTTAATCCGGAATTGATTTTTTGAGGCTGAGATAATAGAAACTCATACATAGGACGGAAAATCATCATGTCCACACCAAGTTTATCCAACAATTTCAATAGGCTGCGGATAATTTCAGCACTTCTGTCATTGAATATTTTACTGTATACGGCAATAATCATACGAATCAGGGATTTCCCTGCAAATATACAATAAGTAGTTCAGTAAGAAAAAAAATGCGGGTTAATCGTACATTTCTCCTGAATTGGCCAGATCAAGAATTAAAGCATATTCCTCAGGAGAAAGATCTTCATAATAGTAATTAACGGGATTTACCGATCGGCCACTTTTGTGTACTTCATAATGCAGGTGTGGGCCGGTAGAATCTCCGGTATTTCCAACATAACCGATTACCTGGCCTCTTTTGACAACATCCCCTACTTTTACGGAGAATTTGCTCATATGGGCGTATACAGTTTCATAACCGAATCCATGGTCGACGATCACCCTATTTCCAAGCCCTCCATTGTAGCCTACAGCAGTTACTCTTCCATCTCCTGTAGCATAAATATCAGTTCCTGTAGGAGCTGTAAAATCCATTCCATGGTGGAATCTTCGATCTTTATATATAGGATGTGTCCTCCAACCATATCCAGAAGCTGTTCTTTTAAGGTCTTTATTGTCGATTGGCTGAATTGCAGGCTTTGTAGCCAGTATTAATTCCCTGTTTTTTATCCTTTCAATTAATTCATCATATGATTTCGACTGCACATACATCTGCCTGGTGATCTTATCAACTTTTGTACTCATGTCGATCATCAGCCCCGAATTTATATATCCTTCAAGAGCCTCGTAACGATTAACACCACCAATACCAGCCTGACGTATTGACTGGGGAATAGGATCAAGTTCAAAAACAGTACGGTAAATATTATCGTCCCGTTGCTGCATATCACTAAGTGTCAAATCTATTTGGTCTACCCGTTGTTGCAGGATTTTATAATTGAAAGTAACCCGGTTCAATTCATGAGACAATGCTTTTTCCTTAGGTGTAGATAGGAAAGATGAAAGCCCGACAATGTAGGTGGCAACTATAACCAGCGAGATACCAATAAATGTTAATGCTTTTATTACCGTGCTTTTAACACTGGTTTTAACTTTATCATAACTTAATGATTCCGGATTATACCTATATCTGATTTTTGCCATAAAACAACTTATCTCAAGAACTGCACTAAATTGTGCCCGAAATTAATTAAAATTTGTAATATTTTACGCATGGTACCACTAAAAGTTACGTTTTTATGCGTTTTTTTATATTTTTTAAGAGTAGGGATGATTTGAGGTTTCAAATTTTGAAAGAAGAAAGCCGTTTATAATGAGCATTATAAACGGCTTTCTTATGATATAAAGCGCTGTATTCCTTATACTTTGTAATATTGTTCCCATCCTTTGCGAGGGGGAGGACCTACAAGTAATTCATTGGCAACTTTATTGTTGGTGATAATTTTCTTTTTACGGTTAAATTCAATTTTTTGATTGAGTTTTTGGGTGATTACCCCTAATGAAAATACCTGGCTCAAAGGAGCTGAAATTTCAAATGGAGAACGTGTTTTTTCCTCTCCCTTACATGCCAGCAAAAAGTTTTTGTAATGATTCGATGGACTTTTCGGAACTTCGGGAAGACTGGATGCCATTTCCTTCGCTTTTTCTTCCGGAATAATAGATAAAATACTACCATGGGATCCACCCTTAAAGGTAAGGTCTTTGCTATAAATGATCTTTCCGGGATTCAATTTTGCCTTGATCTCTCCTGTACTTGGCGGCGGAATATTGGGATCCAATCCGGATACACCATATCCTGCAGGGATAGGAGGAAGATTATCTACACCATCGTACCAGGTAATTTCAACCGGAGGCATTTTTTTCCTTTTAGGAAATTTGAAAGAGATGGTGGATGACATCGGATAGAAGAAATCATTATGTCCGTCCAGTTTGATAGGATCTACTTCATAGGGTAATCCAAGATCAAGGAACTGATGAGCTGTGTCAATGATATGCGCCCCCCAGTCGCCTAATGCACCTAATCCAAAATCGAACCAGCAACGCCATTGGCCGTTTACAAAATCATGGTTGTATTCATGGAATTGTGCCGCAGCCAACCATTTGTCCCAATCAAGAGTAGATGGAATGGGCTCTGCAGGCGGGAAATTCTTAATCTTCGGATCCCAACCATGCCAGCGACGGGCGGAATTCATGTGTGCGGTAATAGCATAGACATCCTTGATAATCCCTGCGTCTACCCATGCTTTGAATTGAAAATAATTGCCTTCGGAGTGACCTTGGTTACCCATTTGGGTAACTACCTTTTTATATTTTTTGGCTGCTTTGATCAAAAGTTCATTTTCATGGAAAGAACGGGCTAAAGGTTTTTCTACATATACATGTTTACCCAATCCCATGGCCATCATGGTTGCAGGAAAATGAGAATGATCCGGCAAACCAATAGAAACAGCGTCTATTTCATTTCCCATCTTATCGAACATTTCCCTAAAATCCTGAAATCTACGGGCATTGGGAAATTGTTTCATCACCCTTTCCGTGTGTGGTGCACCCATGTCAACATCACATAATGCAACTACATTGGCCAAACCCGTTTTTTCAAATTCACGGATAATTTCTCCTCCTCGATTACCGATACCACAACAAGCGAGATTAACACGTTCATTAGGGTTAGCCTGTTTGATTTCAGCCGGTTTCCCGGATGATGTATTGGCAGTCAGGATGGTGGGGACAGCAGATGCTGCTGCCGAAAATACCGCTGCTTTTTTTAAAAACGAACGGCGGGATTCATCACTTTGTTTCATTGGTTTACTGATATTTATATTTGGTTATTTTAGATTATCTTCTAATAAAAAACATGCCACTATATGTAGTGATAGGATATAAAGCCCAATGATTGCAAATATAGCGAATAAGATGTTACAGTAATCGTGTATGAATGATAAAATATGTTAAAACAAGCCTATATAGATCCTTCTTCTATCTGTATAATGATCTGTTCGATGGTTTTATCTTCTCCTTCAGAAGGATCGTAGCGTGCTTTCAGGTTTGATCCGAAAATTTTTGCAACGGTCTGCCAGAAAAATGCAGAAAGCGATCCCCGGAAATCTTTTAATATTTCGTAGGTGGTGTTTCCGGTTTCCCTGTCTACCAGACGCAATAGGATGCGTCCCTGTGTAATGGTCAGTTTTCTCAATTCACCTTCAAATTCTGCCATTAACTCTTTTTCCACCTGTTTACTGTATTTTTTTTTCTCCTTTTCACTGTTGAGGGTCAGGTAATGCTCATTGAGTTGATGGAGTTTTTCTCCGGCTAATCTTGCATAAGGATATGTTTTTTTTACGTTATGTACCAGTCTCCAGAATTTACGTTCTTCGGCTTTACTTTTAAAAATACGTGGAGCACGGACGACTTGCTCATCCAGCATAGTATGAAAAATGGTATCCCCATTAACGATATCAAATCCAAGGACAACCCCCTTTTCTTCCATTCTGATTTGGGAAAAAGATGGAAGAAATACCAGTAAAAGAAGTATAAAAATCAGCCAATAACGCATGAATAAATTCAATATCTTCAACAAGCAAACTTCAATTATCGTTCCAAAATTAACATCTAATTCCGGATACGGAAAAATAATAAAAGTCATGATATTTGATTACTTTTGCCTGCTAGCTAAAAATATAAATTTTGAATACCCAGTTATACATAGCACGACATCTTTTATATGGTGGATCTCAGAAGAAATCAAACGGATTAATGGTATCCATCAGTATTTTCGGTATTGCTCTGAGCCTTTCCGTAATGATTATAGCCGTAGCTGTTACTACCGGGTTTAAAAAGGAAATCGGTTTAAAAGCCACCGGGTTTGCGGCAGACATTCAGATTACCAATCTGGACAGTCATTATTCCATATATAACATGTCGCCAATATCCGTAGATCAGCCTTTTATGGATGATATACGCGCTCTTCCCGAAGTCCGGCATATACAGGAATATTGTATAAAACCGGGAGTCATGAAGAGTGCGGGGGAAACACAGGGAATAGTTTTAAAAGGAATATCGTCTGATTTCGAATGGGATTTCTTTTTAAATAATTTAGTGGAAGGATCTGTATTTCAACTGAATGATTCGACAGCCTCGAACGAGATCATTTTATCCCGCCAGATCGCTAATTTATTACAGTTAAAGTTAGGTGACCAGTTGCTGATCTATTTTGTACAGGAACGGATCCGTTATCGCCGGTTTACTATATCCGGGATTTATGAAACAGGATTAACGGAATTGGATAAAATGTTTGCTTTGGTTGATATGCGGCATTTGCAGCGGTTGAATGGATGGAAAGAGGGTGATGTCAGTGGCTTTGAGATATTTATTCACGATTTTGATCAACTGGAAGAGGTAACGGAACAGGTTTTTGATATAGCGGGCTTTCGTATTTCCGGAGATGGCTCGGCTTTAAAAGTGCAGAATATAAAGGAATTGTATTCTCAGTTGTTCGATTGGCTCAGTATCCAGGATACTACGGTGGCAATTGTCTTGTTGTTAATGGTCCTTGTTGCAGGATTTAATATGATTTCCGGCTTATTGATCATTATTCTTGAACAAACATCTACTATTGGCATATTGAAGTCACTTGGCGCGAATAACCGCTTCATTCGCCAGGTCTTTTTATACGAATCGGTATTCTTTATCGGGAAAGGATTGTTATGGGGAAATATTATCGCATTGATTTTATGTTGGATACAATGGAAATTCGGCGTGATTGTGCTTGATCAGGACAACTATTTCCTTAGCAAGGTACCCATTTCCATTAACATGATCCAATTATTGCTGATCAATGCAGGAGCTGCTCTTGCCATCTTGTTGATGCTGATCCTTCCTTCCTCGATAGTCAGTAAGATAAGTCCGGAGACTTCTATAAAATACAGGTAAACTTCTATTCCCCAATGATCTTTACCAAAACCCGCTTTCGGCGCTTCCCGTCAAATTCACCGTAAAAGATCTGTTCCCAGGGGCCGAAATCCAATTCTCCTTTGGTTACGGCGACTACTACTTCCCGTCCCATGACAGACCTTTTCAGATGAGCATCCGCATTATCCTCGTAGGTATTGTGCCTATATTGGTTGTGAGGTTTTTCAGGCGCCAGTTTTTCCAGCCATGCCTCCATGTCATGATGTAGCCCGCTTTCATCGTCGTTGATAAAAACACTTGCAGTAATATGCATGGCATTCACCAATATGAGCCCTTCTTTTATACCACTTTCCATGAGGCATGCCCTGACTTCCTGGGTGATATTGATAAACTCCCTTCTGGATGTAGCATTGAACCATAATTCCTTCCTGTAGCTTTTCATGGCCGTTGATCTTTATAGTTTTACCAGTGTTCCTACATGTTCGCCTTGCAGTACGCGGGTTAATTCACCCTCTTTGTTCATGTCGAAAACAATGATAGGCATATTATTTTCCTTACACATGGTGAATGAAGTCATATCCATTACTTTAAGATTAAGTCGGTATGCTTCGTCGAATGTAATTGTTTCATATTTGGTCGCTGTTGGGTCTTTTTCCGGATCGGCAGTATATACCCCATCTACCCGTGTACCCTTGAGTAGTACATCAGCTTCCATTTCGACCGCTCTGAGTGCAGATGCCGTATCTGTTGTAAAATAGGGATTACCGGTTCCGCCGCTAAAAATGACCACCTCTCCCCGGTCAAGTGCTTCCATCACTTTCGGTTTGCTGTATCCTTCGCCAATGGGTTCCATACGGATGGATGTAAACAACCGGGCTTTAACACCCATACTTTCTAATGCGGAATGAATAGCCAGGCCATTGATCACTGTTGCCAGCATACCCATATAATCACCTTTTACACGATCGAAGCCTTTATCAACCCCTTTTAGCCCACGGAATATATTTCCGCCACCGAATACAATCCCGATCCTGACACCCATTTCGGCACCTTCTTTAATTCTTTGGGCATATTCGATTAACCGGTCGGTATCAATGCCTGCGGGTTGGTTGGCCATTAAGGCTTCTCCGCTTAATTTTAATAAGACACTTCTGTATTTCAACATCTTTTTATGACTGAATATTTATTGGATCTTCAAATTTACTACGAATATTTATGTCTTCAAAATCCCGGATCATTCGGGATGTAGTATAAAAATGAAAGAGGATAAACCATGAACTGATCTATCCTCTTATCTTTGGGTATTTATGATACTTATACAGTTTGTATGAGGATCTCAAGGATTTTTTTACCGGCTGCGGAAACAGAAGTACCGGGTCCGAAAATAGCGACCACCCCTGCATCATACAAATACTGATAATCCTGAGCGGGAATTACTCCACCGGCAATGACCATGATATCTTCACGGCCCAGTTTCTTCAATTCTTCAATTACCTGGGGAACCAATGTTTTATGTCCGGCTGCCAATGATGAGACACCCAATACATGCACATCGTTTTCAACAGCCTGTTTGGCTGCTTCGGCAGGAGTCTGGAACAGAGGTCCCATATCCACGTCGAATCCGAGGTCGGCATAACCGGTAGCAACTACTTTTGCACCACGGTCGTGTCCGTCCTGTCCCATTTTGGCAACCATAATACGGGGTTGACGGCCTGCTTTTTTAGCAAATTGTTCTGCCAGTGCTTTGGCTTCTTTGAAATCGGGATCTTCCTGGCTTTCGGTGGAATATACCCCTGAAATAGTACGTATCACAGCTTTATATCTTCCTGAAACATTTTCAATAGCATCTGAAATCTCGCCTAATGAAGCTCGTTTTGCTGCAGCTTCAACACTCAATGCAAGCAAATTACCTTTACCCGAACGAGCCGATTCAGTAATAGCTTCTAATGCTGCTTTTACTTCATCATTGTTACGGTTGGCTTTTAAAGCCTGTAAGCGTTCGATCTGTTGACGGCGTACTGATGTGTTATCCACTTCAAGGATTTCGAGTGCATCTTCTTTTTCCAGACGGTATTTATTGACGCCGACAATAGTATCTTTTCCCGAGTCGATGCGTGCCTGTTTACGGGCTGCAGCCTCTTCGATCCTCATTTTGGGAATACCGCTTTCAATTGCTTTAGCCATTCCACCGAGGTTTTCCACTTCCTCAATCAAAGCCCAGCCTTTCTGAGCCAGTTCATGAGTGAGTGATTCCACATAGTATGAACCTGCCCATGGGTCTACTTCGCGACAGATATCTGTTTCTTCCTGAATGTATATCTGTGTGTTACGTGCAATACGTGCGGAGAAATCCGTAGGAAGAGCAATGGCTTCATCCAGAGCGTTGGTATGTAATGATTGTGTGTGCCCCAATGCTGCCGCCATCGCTTCAACACAGGTACGTGCCACATTGTTGAACGGATCCTGTTCGGTAAGACTCCAGCCTGAGGTCTGTGAGTGTGTACGCAGAGCCAGCGATTTTGGATTTTTAGGATTGAATGTCTTTACGATTTTTGCCCATAACATACGTGCTGCACGCATCTTGGCGATTTCCATGAAATGATTCATCCCGATAGCCCAGAAGAATGAAAGGCGTGGAGCAAAAGCGTCGATATTCATGCCTGCGTTAACTCCTGTACGAAGGTACTCCAATCCGTCGGCCAGGGTGTATGCCATTTCGATGTCGCAGGTAGCACCGGCTTCCTGCATGTGGTAACCGGAAATGGATATTGAATTGAATTTCGGCATGTTTTGCGAAGTATAGGCAAAAATATCACCAATAATTCGCATGCTCATTTCCGGCGGATAAATATATGTATTACGTACCATGAATTCTTTCAGGATATCATTCTGGATGGTACCTGCCAGTTCCTCAAGTTTGGCGCCCTGCTCCAGGGCTGCTACAATATAAAAAGCCATTATAGGAAGAACAGCACCGTTCATGGTCATGGAAACAGACATTTTGTTGAGTGGGATCTGGTCGAACAGGATTTTCATGTCCTCGACGCTACAGATAGATACCCCTGCTTTCCCGACGTCTCCTACCACACGTTCGTGGTCTGCGTCATATCCGCGGTGTGTGGCCAGGTCAAAAGCTACGGAAAGTCCTTTTTGTCCTGCTGCCAGATTACGGCGGTAAAAAGCATTCGATTCTTCTGCTGTGGAAAATCCGGCATATTGACGGATGGTCCACGGGCGCATCACATACATGGTTGAGTAAGGTCCACGTAGATAAGGAGTGATGCCGGCTGCATAATTCAGGTGCTCCATACCTTCAAGATCGGCGGCAGTATATACCGGTTTTACAGGGATCTGTTCTGGTGTTTGCCACAACGATCCGGGCTTGATAGTACCGGATGACGGAGCAGTTTTATAATTGATGGATTTAAAATTTGGTTTCATTTTTATCTTTTATTTTTGATTGATAATTGAATATTTCAGACTTGTTCAAATCGTAAAAGACATTTTCAATTATCAATTATCCATTTTCCATTGATTAAATTCCTAACATTTTTTGGTAATCGGTCAAAGCTTCCAACACATTTTGTCCGGCGAAAATAAAGTTCTCAATGCCAGCGGCTTTCAGATCATCAACAATGGCTTTCGGATAACCGGCCAGTACGAGGATACCTTTTCCTTTAGCTGTTTTTACTGCTTGTGGTGCCAGTTCCGGATATTCATCGTCGCTGCTGCATAAGACAATGATATCGGCTTTTGCTTTTACAGCTGCATCAACACCTTCATCTACTGTTTTGAATCCATTGTTGTCGATTATTTCAAAGCCTGCAACGGAAAAGAAGTTGCTGGCAAAGCTTGCACGTGCTTTACGCATAGCCAGGTTTCCGATAGTCAGCATAAATACTTTCGGGCGGCGGCCACTTTGTTCGGTACGTAACCGTAAAGCTTCGAATTCTTCACCCAGGCGGAGCATTTTGATAGGTTCTGCTACCTTTTCACAGTCACAGGAATGACCGCCACAAGTACATCCTTCCACCTGATCTTTCATGAATTCGGTGGTATTAGCAAATTGGTTGGTACCCAGTAATGTTTCTTTACGAGAGGCCACTGCTGAACGGCGTTTGTCTGCACTTGCCTTTATCTGGGCCTGGATCAACCCTTCTTTCATGGCTGCGATATAGCCACCTTTATCTTCGATATCCAGGAATAATTTCCAGGCATTTTCGGCAATTGAAGCAGTGAGGTTTTCAATATAATAAGAACCGGCTGAAGGATCCACGATTTTGTTCATGTAGGATTCTTCCCTTAAGATGATTTGCTGGTTGCGGGCAATGCGTTCAGAGAATGTGTCGGCCTTACGGTAAGCGCTGTCGAACGGTTGTACGGAAAGTGAGTCAACACCGGCAATAGCTGCCGACATGGCTTCCGTAGTCGTTCTTAACATATTCACATACGGATCGTAAACAGTCATGTTCCAGTCGGCTGTTTCGCCATGGATATACATGTAAGCCGCTTCTTCTTCGGAGGGAGCATAGGCTTTTATGATATTAGCCCATAGCAGGCGCGCAGCACGCATCTTAGCAATTTCCATGAAATAGTTCGAACCGACTGCAAATTTAAATTGCATACGTTTCGCCACTTCCCCGGCTTTTTCCCCTGCATCGGTCATTAGTGAAAGATATTCGCTCCCCATACTCAATGCATAGGCCAATTCCTGTACGATAGATGCCCCGGCATTCTGGAATTGGGACGCATCTACACCGATTACCCTGAAATCCTCCAAACCTTTGGATAATTCCAGTAATTTTTTGACTGTGTCAGTCGGAAATTCGGTTTTTTTGTAAAAACAACCGCAGGCAGCCAATCGTCCCAACGGATCAAAGAATACAGAACCACGTGACCCCTTAACCTTAGTAAAAGCTTCCAGCACAGAGACCGAATTTACCCCGACATCAAAATGGATGGGGTAGGTTTCACTGGAGATACCTTTCAGCAAGGCAGCTACATCTATTTCCTTTTCCTTTCCTTTTCCACAAAAGTCGAAACCAATGGAGTCGGCTCCTTTTTTCAGGGCATCCAAAGCTTTAGTATTGGCTTCGGTAATATCCTTGACATGTATGTCCTGGCGTATCGACCAATTGTTGGATTCTTTTTTGTTTCCCCGCACATAAGGGAATTGACCGGGCAATGCATTCAGGTATTGCAGGTCGTTAAGATTTTCACTACGGTAGTACGGACGAACAGAAAAACCTTCATTGGTTCGCCATACTAACTTTTTTTCATAGTCGGCACCTTTCAGGTCAATGGCAATCTGTTCTTCCCATTGTTCTGTGGTTACCGGCGGAAATTCTGAAAACAGCTTTTTGTCCGACATTATTTTATGTTTAATTGATGATGATTTCAAATTTAGTCGCAAAAGTAAGAAATTATTAACAATCATCTGTGGATAAAAATCAGGTATTTTGGTAAAATATTCTTAAAAACAGGTTTTATCATTCTATAGGGAACTTGTTTTCTATTTTTATATCAGGCTTAATCAATTTTGAATATATATATCATAAGTATTCCCTATATATTATATTGGTATAAGAAATAATTCATAATTTTACCAGTTATAATCAGGATCTATTCGTGAAATTACGAATGAAATAGACAGGTTTTAAGAAAAAAGATAAAGTATATGCAACAATACATGTACGGGTTAATCGGATATCCGTTAACACATTCGTTTTCCCAACGTTATTTCTCGGAAAAATTTGAAAAAGAAGGATATGCCGATCATTCATATATCAATTTCCCTATCAGGAGCATCGATGAGTTGGAGCAGGTGCTGGTCCGGAACCCGGAATTAAGGGGTTTTAATGTAACCATTCCCTATAAGGAACAGGTTATTCCTTTTCTTGATGAGATCGATGAGGAAGCATTCCGGATCGGAGCGGTGAATACGGTACATATTTCAGATAAAGGGGGTCGACCGTTTTTAAAAGGATTTAATACGGATATATATGGTTTCCGCAAATCGCTCGGGGATTGGCTGGTTTCCTGTAATGTGACGCTGCCGAAAAAGGCTTTGGTATTGGGTACGGGAGGAGCGTCTAAAGCGGTGGTGTTTGCATTGAATCAGTTAAATATCATACCTCATTCCGTGTCACGGAACAAAGGCGACAAGGTATACAAAACCTATGATGAACTTGACGCTTCGGATATGGCGTCTCATTTACTCATTATTAATACATCACCTTTGGGAATGTTTCCTGATACCGCTACATTTCCGGACATTCCATACCAATTCCTTTCTAAGGACCATTTGTTGTATGATCTGGTTTATAACCCCGTTCAAACTTCATTCATGAGAAAAGGAGAAGAAAAGGGTGCAAAGGGACATAACGGGGAACGGATGCTCTATTTTCAGGCTGAGAAAGCATGGGAGATATGGCAGGACCAACAATGAATGATCTTTCATGGAACCGGATCGTATCCGTGTCCGCCCCACGGGTGGCAACGTAAAATACGTTTCAGGGCCAGCCAGGTGCCTTTGATAACACCATATTTTTGCAGCGCTTCAATGGCGTACTGGGAGCAGGTCGGGGTATAACGGCAAGAGGCCGGGGTTAGCGGAGATATGCTGGACTGGTAAAATCTGACCAATCCGATCATCAAATATTTAATGGGATTCCGCATTTTTCCGGACAATATATTGGACGATTTTTTTCATTGAAGCATCCAGTTCCGTATACGGCAACGACTGATCAGAGGTATAAACCACCATCAGATGTATCTGTTTTCCTTCCGGGATCGATTCGCTCAATAACTGTTTGTTGGTCCGGAATGCTTCCCGCGTGCGTCTTTTGATCAGGTTACGGGCCACTGCCCGTTTAAATTTGCGTTTGGGAACAGCCACTGCAAATTTCACAGGAAAAGAAGCATCATCGATTGTAGATACTTTTGTCCAAAAAATCTTGTACGGGTTCAGGAAAAAAGATTTTCCATCACAGAACAATTCTGAGATAATCCGTTTTCCACATAAACGTTCACTTTTGGAAAAAGTATGGATTTTTGTGGCAGACATTATTTCAGGTAAAAACAACCGTAAAGCCGGCTATAGATCAGGCAGACTTTGTGGGCTTTCCGTTTTTGGACAATTCTTTGATGTAATGTTCAAGGGCCATGGTCATAGATGGAAACTGGGGGGTCGGGGCCTGAACATCGATACGCAGCTTGGCATCCTTTGCCGCTTTGGTGGTAGTAGGTCCGAAACAGGCAATCAGTGTTTCCGATTGTTCAAATCCGGAAAAATTCTGGAACAAGGATTTTATTTCAGTAGGACTATAAAAAACCAAAGCGTTATAATCAGTAATATCGATATCCGATAGATCACTGCTTACTGTCCGGTAGAGGATTACTTTCGTGTATTTAAATTTTCTCTTATCCAGCAATTTAGGTATTTCCGGTTTGTGCGGATCCGAAAGCGGTAAAAATATCTTTTCATCTTTATGTTTCTGCATCATATCCAGCAGATCGTCCACCTTCGGTGCAAAGAAGATCTTTCGTTTGCGGTAAACGATGTACTTTTGCAAATAATTAGCAATTGATTCGGAGGTACAGAAATACTTCATGGTATCCGGAACAGTGATACGCATTTCTTCACAGATCCGGAAATAATGATCCACTGCGGTTTTGCTGGTGAGGAAAACCGCTCCGTGTGCTAAAATATCTACTCTGTATTGACGGAACTCCTTAGCACTGACCCCTTCTATTTGAATAAAGGGTTTAAAATCAACTTTTAAATGGTACTTATCAGCCAGTTCTGTGAAAGGTGATTTTTGTGCTTCGCCAGGTTGCGGCTGCGATACTAAAATTCTCTTAATCTTCAAGACTTGATAATTTTTAGGACAAAATGTAAATTTGATCTTGTTTTCGATAAAAAAGTCTGCTTTTTGTAAAAAACAAATATCAAATAATTAAAAATCAATCAGCATTTTACATGTTTTTGCAAATATCAAAAACGGTAAAATTTCGAGGGTGCAAAGATACAAAATGAAATAGAAAAACGATGCATTTTTTGAACGAATAATTTGAAAAAACCTAAAAACCCTCAACAAATAAACTAAACAAATAATCGCTATGATGGTATAAATCAGAGGGTGAAGTACAACATACGGAACGAACGGCATGATGGCCACCAGGGGAAAAATAAATATTCCGGTATTCCGGTTATACAGGTATAGCGTATAAATATATTCCATAGAAACAGGTTGAATGAGGAATATCGTTCCGAAAATCTTCCAGATGATCGCATTGATGGCGTACAATAGCGCAATGGCAACCGAAAAAAACAGGATAGGCACTGTATAGCCCTCCCACGGCAATGAAAATCCCAGCTTAGGAAACACCAATGATATAAAAATGCCTGTAATGACATAAGAGAAAATGTTGGTATAAAGGGCAGCCTGTTTGTCAGATTCTTTTCTTTCTTCAAATGTTCTCCTGGCTTGTTGGAAACTGAAAAAGGACAATACCATTTGTTTCAGGTTCCTTCCAAAATTGTATTTTATCCATGTAAAAAAGACCAGTGTGCCTAAAAGAAAAAGTACGATGGCATTCGGGTAGCTGTTCATGCGAGGGTTTACCGGCAGGAAATGATTGGCCGGAGCAGGAAGAATGGCAGATGGTTCAGCATAAGAGACAATGCTGTCAGGTAACGTTTCTTCAAAATAACCTTCAGTAATAAGTATATCCTGGGGAAGAATGATTTTTGGGATCGGTTGAAAATATTGTTCAAGGACGGTTAATGGGAGGGTATCCGGAAAGTTGATGGGTGGGTTGCATCCGATATGAAGATATTTCATCATCAGGGGATCCACCTCAATGGAAGGTTTTCGGATCCTCTCAATCCGGGGCCGGACAATGACAGATTGTTGGGCTAGGATTTCCTGTTCTCTTTCTTCGGCCCTTTCCATGATCTCCTGCATGCGATCCAGGTCTATTCTCGATCTGGATGAAGGAATATCCAGTTGAACCGGTTGATTTACCGGTTTAGGAAGTACGATCAGTGTATCCTGTTGTATTCCGGGAATATTTTCCCGGGAATAAGTCAGGTCAGCAACAGGAAAAAACACAGGCATGTCAATTTATGTTATTATAGCATTGATTCGTCATAATCAATGTTTCCACCAAACTCTTTGTCTACATCGCAATTCAGGTCTACATTGAAACCGTCCGGTCTTTCAAAGGGTTCCTGTGTCAGTCCGATACTTTTATCCGCATATACTTTTTGCATGAACAGGCCATATATGGGGAGTGCTGTGTTTGCTCCCTGTCCTATTTTCATATTATCAAAACGGATACCACGGTCTTCACCGCCCACCCATACACCGGCGACCAGATCCGGAGTAATACCTATATACCATCCGTCGGAATGTCTCTGGGAGGTTCCGGTTTTGCCACCCATGTCCATGGTTCTTAGGTTATATGTATAACGTAGCCTGCTGGCTGTACCTCCTTTAACCACTCCTTCCAGCAGGTTTACCATCAGGTATGCGGTATGTTCGCTGATCGCTTCTTCCTTATAGGAGTTAAAGCGCTGCAGTACATTTCCGTTTTTATCTTCAATCCTGGTAACATAAATAGGTTCGGAATATACCCCTTTATTAGGATATACGGAAAATGCCCCTACCATTTCAGCCAGTGATAATTCCGGGGTTCCCAGCACAATGGAAGGAACCGGGTCAATTTTGTTTTTTACGCCCATTTTCCTGGCCATTTCAGCTACAGCTTCGGCTGAGACCTGTTTCAATAGCCATGCAGTGATATTATTTTCAGAGGTGGCCAACGCCCATTTTAGTGTTACCGGCTGGTAAAGAAATTCTTTTCTGCCGGAACTTCTGGGTTGCCATGTAGTATCTCCGTCAATGAATGATTGGGGAACATTCAGGACCCGATAGCAAGGAGTTAATTCCTTTTTATCCTGCATGGCCAGAGTATATAAAAACGGCTTGAAGGTGGAGCCGACCTGCCTTTTCTGAACCGTTACCCCATCCCATTTAAAATGCCGGTAATCTATCCCGCCGACATATGCTTTTACTTCTCCCGTATGGGGATTCATGGCCATCATACTTGCGCGGAGGAAACTTTTGTGCCAGCGGATGGAATCCCAGGGACTCATAATGGTGTCGATCTCACCGTCCCAGGAGAATATGGTCATCTCACAGGGAGTTTTGAAGTTTTTGATGATATCATTCCAGGAAAGTTCCTGTTTCCGGAGAGTAATGTACCGAGCGGTTCCGCGTATCGCATTGGACATGATGGTTTCGATCTGTTCGTTTGTCACGTCTTCTGAAAATGGCGCTTTTCTCCTGTTTTTCTTTTCCCTGAAGAATTCCGCCTGTATCGTTTCTTTCATATATTGTTTCATCGACTCTTCGGCATATTTTTGCATCCGGGAATCAATGGTCGTATATATCTTCAGTCCGTCTGTGTATAGGCTATATGGGGTATGGTCCGGCTTGAGATTTTTGCTGCACCATCCGAACAAAGGATTTTCGGCCCACTGTATGGAGTCTTCCTGATAGGAAAGAGGATTTCCATACCGTTCTTTTTCCGGTTTTTTCTTATCCATGGTCTTTCTCAGATATTCCCTGAAATAAGGTGCGATACCGGCTACATGATCGAGCCGTTCAAAATCCAACTGAATGGGTAATTGTTTCAGGGAGTCGGCCATCCTTTCATTCAGGAAGTTATTTTCTTCCATTTTGGACAATACCCCATTGCGTCGCACCAGGGCCCTTTCTGGATGCCTTACCGGATTGTATCTGGAAGGGGCTTTAAGCATACCTACCAGTAAAGCAGCATCTTCGATCCTTAACGAATCCACACTTTGTTTAAAATAAGTACGTGCTGCCGATTTGATGCCATAAGCATCGTACCCGAAAGGAACAATGTTCAGATACATGGTGATGATTTCCTGTTTGGTATATTGTTTTTCAAGACGCACGGCAATCACCCATTCCCTGAATTTGATGGTAGCCATGTGCGCTTTCCGGACAAGACCCCATCTGTATTGGGTGGTATCTCTTTCAAAAAGTTGTTTGGCCAATTGTTGGGTAATGGTACTTCCGCCGCCTTCGCCCCTGCGTCCTAATAGTACTGTCTTTACAGCAACACGGATCAACCCGATGCCATCGATTCCTGAGTGATCCACAAAGCGGTGATCTTCACGTGCAATTAATGCATTGACCAGATATGGGGGCAGGTCTTTATAGGTGACCGGATTCCGGTTCTCATTCAGGAAAAAAGTAGTCAATAATTCTCCGTCAGAGGAATATACTTCTGTGGCGATACTGGTTTTTGGATTTTCCAGGTACTCAAACGTGGGCATGAATCCGAATTTTCCATTGACAATCAATACAAAAAGGAGGAAGACGAGAAGGAATAATCCGGTAACCGTGCCCCAGAATATAACCAAAACCTTCTTTTTCTTTGTGTTCTTTTTTTTCGCTTCAGGCATATTATATATATGTATAAGAAACGACAAAAATACGAAATAATTATCGTAAAATTTTGAACATACGATTCTATTTGTTTTTCTTTGCATCATTTTTCAGATACTATTTGTAATACCTAAATGGAACAAAACTTAGTAATAGTTGAGTCACCAGCAAAAGCCAAGACTATTGAAAAATTTCTTGGAAAAGATTATCTTGTAAAATCGAGTTTCGGGCATATCCGGGATTTAGAGAAAAAGAACCTGGGGATTGACATAGAACATAATTACCAGCCGCAATATATTGTCTCGGATGATAAAGGAGCAGTAGTCTCGGAGTTAAAAAAACTGGCCAAGCAGGCAAAAGTAGTGTGGCTTGCATCCGATGAAGACCGCGAAGGAGAGGCGATTGCCTGGCATCTGGCGGAAGTGTTGGATTTGAAAAAAAACAATACGAAGCGGATTGTTTTCAATGAGATCACCAAGGAAGCGATTATCAAGGCGGTAAAGAATCCACGGGAGATTAATAAGGACCTGGTGGATGCACAACAGGCCCGCCGGGTACTGGACCGCCTGGTCGGTTTTGAAATATCCCCGATACTCTGGAAAAAAGTAAAGCCGTCATTGTCTGCGGGACGTGTCCAGTCGGTGGCTGTCCGGCTATTGGTGGAACGCGAACGCGAAGTACGGGACTTTAAAACCAGGTCATCCTTTAAGGTGACGGGAAAATTCCTGCTTCCCGGAGATAAAAAAGCAGTGTTGAATGCCGAATTGAACGAACGTTTTGATACATCTCAAAAAACGCTTGACTTCTTAAACCGGTGTAAAGCTGCAAAATATCAGGTAGAAGAAGTAGTCACCAAGCCGGGAAAGAAGTCACCGGCTCCTCCGTTTACCACCTCTACGTTACAACAGGAAGCCAGCAGAAAATTAGGATTTTCTGTTGCACAGACCATGTCGATAGCCCAGAAATTATATGAGGCGGGGAAGATTACTTATATGCGTACGGATTCCGTCAATCTTTCAGATATGGCCATCGGTATGGCAAAAAAGGTGATTTCGGAGCAATTCGGACCTGAATATGCCTACTCCCGCCAATATAAGACCAAAAGTAAGGGAGCGCAGGAAGCCCATGAGGCGATCCGGCCTACTTATCTGGATAAATCGGAGGTGAGTGGCTCAACGGCAGAGAAACGTTTATATGAGTTGATATGGAAACGTACGGTCGCTTCGCAGATGAGTGACGCTCAACTGGAAAAAACAACGGTAACCATCAATATTTCCAC
This sequence comes from Bacteroidales bacterium, assembly GCA_031275285.1. Taxonomy (NCBI): domain Bacteria; kingdom Pseudomonadati; phylum Bacteroidota; class Bacteroidia; order Bacteroidales; species Bacteroidales bacterium. The sequence continues at coordinate 31,752 of JAISOY010000082.1, forward strand.
AACTTCCGAGAAGTTTGTGGCTACCGGTGAGGTCATCAAATTCGACGGATTTCTTAAATTATATATTGAATCGGTAGACGATGACAATGAAGAGGAAAAAGGAACCATATTGCCTCCGATCAGTAAGGGGCAGAACCTTGATCCGGAGGACATTGTTGCCATGCAGCGATTTACACATCATCCGCCCCGTTATACCGAGGCCAGTCTGGTGAAAAAACTCGAAGAACTGGGTATCGGGCGTCCGTCTACTTACGCACCTACCATATCTACAATACAACAACGCGGGTATGTAGTGAAAGAAGATAAGGAAGGCGTAGAGCGGGAATATGCAGTTTATACCTTAAAAGGAACCCAGATCAAGGAAGCAGTCAAAACCGAAATCACAGGTGCAGAAAAATCAAAGCTATTCCCAAGTGATATAGGTATGATTGTGAATGACTTTTTGGTTGACCATTTCGACGATATCCTGGATTATAATTTTACAGCTTCTGTTGAAAAAGAGTTTGACGAAATTGCTGAAGGGAAGTTGAACTGGACAAAAATGATCGATAAGTTTTACCGTCCTTTTCATGAAAAAGTGGATATTACTACCAAGACATCGGAAAGGGCAGTAGGTGAGCGTCATTTGGGAATTGATCCTGATTCAGGGAAACCGGTGATTGTAAAAATCGGAAAATACGGTCCCCTGGTCCAGATAGGAGAGGTCTCGGATACCGATAAACCCCGTTTTGCAGGATTGTTAAAAGGGCAACATATTGATACCATCACGTTGGAAGAGGCACTGGAGTTGTTTAAACTTCCCCGGAAGGTCGGTCAGTATGAAGGAAAGGATATTACAGCTGCTGTAGGACGTTTTGGCCCATATCTATTGCATCATTCCAAATTTTATTCATTACGTCCGGCAACAGATAATCCTTTATCCGTAACCCAGGAAAGGGCGATCGAAATTATAGAAGCCAAACGGGAAGCTGACCGCAACAAGATCATCAAGACTTTTGAACAAGATCCTGAATTACAGGTTTTGAACGGACGTTGGGGGCCATACATTTCCTATAAAAAGGAAAATTATAAAATTTCCAAAAAACAGGATCCTGCGGCCCTTACTTTTGACGATTGTATGAAGATCATCAAAGAAGGAGCGGATAAACCGAAAAAGAACACACGAAAAAAAGCAAAAAAATGAATTTTGCAGATTACCTGATACCTGTAAGTTCTGATTTAAAGTTATCCGCTGGAGGGGGTAGTTTCGGCGATTCTATTATGATATATGACGGAGAGCCCGGATTCCGCGTGCCGGAATCCGTGAAGATTGCCATTTTGGGAGTTCCGGAAGACCGTTTTTCAAATAATGCCGGAGAGATCAAAGCCCCGGAACATATCAGGAAGCAACTGTATGCATTATCATCCGGATCACCGGGAACAATAGTTGATTTGGGTAATCTCCGGACTGGTAAAACTTTATTTGATACATATTTCGGATTACAGCATCTTTTTGAAGAACTCTATTCTCAAGGAATTGTTACGCTGGTTATCGGTGGCACCATAGATGTAGGTTACGGTAATTATTTGGCATTTAACGGGGAAAAGATAAACCTGACAAGTATAGCTCCTCATCTCAGGCTCCCGGTTTACGGGATAGGAGAACAACCATTGAATTCGCTCATTTTTGATGAGGCCCATCTACCGGTTCGTTGTTGTAACATAGGTTATCAGTCTTATTATGTAATGCAATCGGACCTGGATTTTTTAAAGGGTAAATATGCCGAGATATACAGGTTGGGAGAAGTAAGGATGAATATAAGGGAAAGCGAACCTGTGATACGGGATTCAGACTTGCTGATGTTGAGTATGAATGCGGTCAAATATTCCGATGCGCCCGCAGCTTCTATTTCTTCTCCTAATGGATTCTCCGGGGAAGATGTGTGTCAGCTGGCCCATTATGCAGGCTTGGGTTATCGGTGTAAATCTATGGGAATATTTGATATCGTCCCGCAGGATGATTACCGGAATATTACCTCTAAACTGGCAGCACAAATCGGATGGTATTTTATTGAAGGTGTGAAACGGCGTAATATGGATAACCCTAAAGATACCATTCAGAATTTTAAAAAATACATGATTTATTTCGACCAGCTGCATCATAATCTCTGTTTCTATAAGAATATCAAGACTGAACGTTGGTGGATGGAGGTGCCTTCTTTAAAAGAAGACCAGCCCGGAGAAATTATTTCCTGTACCCAGGAAGATTACACAAGAGCAGCAGAACAGGAGATACCCGATCGTTGGTGGAAAATGTACCAGAGAATTAATTGAGAACATTTTTCAAGCAATTTCTGAATCTTTACACGGCTATATATCAACGAAATACAAAGCTTATGCTGTGAAGAGGTTAAAAACTTTAACAAAAAATGTAACATTTTTTATCGAATGAAGTATAATGTATTGTTAAAGTGCAAACAAAATAGGCATTGTTTATTTTTGTTCGTAAACAATATTTTTTGTTATTTTACGTTTTTTTGTAAATGTCAACATTCTATAAGAATTACGATATAGGAATGAAACGATTGCTGATATTTTTTTTGTTCGGCTTTACATTGCTCTTTGATAGTGTTGTTGCCCAGCAAGATCCGCAGTATAGTCAGTATATGTTTAATCAGTTAGCGATCAATCCGGGTTATGCGGGAAGTCGCGATGCCATTTGTGCATCGGCTTTGCATCGGCAGCAGTGGGTAGGAATGGACGGGGCTCCCGTCACTTCTATTTTTTCTGCAAATATGCCGTTCCGGCTTTTCGGTCAGAATCACGGTGTCGGGTTTATGTTGATGAATGATGAACTAGGATTTGATCAGAACATCAGTATAGGTCTGGATTATACTTATCGGTTAAATGTCGGTCCCGGGAAACTAGGGATTGGGATTAGCGGGATATTGTTGAACAAAGCATTGGCCGCTTCATGGTATATTCCGAATGGCACTCCCGAAAGTGACCCGTCTATACCTAAGGCTGATGAAAGTGTTATGGGATTTGATATGGGGCTCGGATTGTTTTATAATGCTGAACGGGTGTATTTAGGATTGTCAACTACCCATCTTCTTCAACCAAAGATGAAGTATGAGAATCCATCTACTGATTTTACCTTAAGAAGGCATTATTATCTGACAGCAGGTTGCTCAATCCCCCTAAGGAACCCTGTTTGGGAGTTAAATCCTTCGATGATGGCTTATTCGGATGGAATCTCTTCCCAGCTTTCAATGAATGTAAATGTGATGTACAATAAAAAAATATGGGGAGGAATCGGTTACCGTTTAAATGATGCTATTGTCGCCATGATAGGTATAGATTTATTCAGCGGATTGAAACTGGGGTATTCTTACGATTATTCATATACCAATATAAGGCGTTACTCAAGTGGTTCGCATGAAATTGTTCTTAGTTATTGCTTTAGTTTGGTAAAGGAGAAGGTCGTGAAAAAATATAAAAGTGTAAGATTTTTATAATATTTTTGCAAAGCATTAAATCATAATATAATGAAGAGGTTAATACCAATATGTATTTCTATTTTGTTTCTTTATAGTTGTGGAAGTACTTCTAGTGGAGAATTGACGGGTGTAGAAGGGAGAGGAAAATATTTCGAACCGCAGCCTTTTGGGATGGTTTTTGTCCCTTCCGGAGCTTTTACAGTCGGTCCGAGTGATCAGGATATTGCATGGGCCCAGAATTCCCTATCTAAAATGGTGACCATAGATGCATTTTACATGGATGAAACGGAAATTACCAATAATGAATACCGTCAGTTTGTTGCATGGGTGAGAGATTCCACTGCCCGTCGCAATTTGGCGAAAGAGGGAATAGAAGGTTTCCTCAGGGAAGGAGAAGATTTTGAAATGATGGATGATGACAAGCGTCCATTGAACTGGGAGACAAAAATAGATGCTGCAAAGAACCAGGATCAGAAGGAAGCTTTGGAACAAATGTATCTTCCCGAAAATGAGCGGTTTTTTGGAAGAAAAGAAATAGATACCCGTAAATTGATCTATGAATATTACTGGGTAGACATGAAACAGGCCGCTCATCCGAGGAATAGGTATAATTTTGAGAAAAAGCAATATGAAGGTTTTGCTTTCAATGCATTGGGTGAACAGATAGAGGTTAAAGACCGTTCGGCGTTCGTATTACACGATCAGGTTCCCGTATATCCTGATACCCTTTGTTGGATCAGCGAATTGACTTACTCTTATAATGAGCCTTTTGCAACCATGTATTTCTGGCATGTTGCCTATGATAACCATCCGGTAGTCGGGGTCAACTGGAAACAAGCCACAGCTTTTTGTATCTGGCGGACAGAATTGTTGAACAATGCATTGGCGAAAAATAAAGATCCTTTTGTACATCATTATCGTTTGCCTACCGAATATGAATGGGAATATGCTGCCCGTGGCGGTCTGGATAATTCAAAATATCCGTGGGGAGGTCCTTATACCCGGAATAACCAGGGATGTTTCTTAGCCAATTTTAAACCATTGCGTGGTGATTATGCTGCCGACGGTGGCGTTCGTACCGTACGTGTGGGAACTTATGAACCAAATGAATGGGGTTTATACGATATGGCCGGTAATGTAGCCGAATGGACGAGAAGTGCATATGATGAATCCGCATACCGTTTTACACATGATTTGAATCCGGATTATCAATATAATGCCCGTCCGGACGAACCCGCTGTGATGAAAAGAAAAGTGATCCGCGGAGGTTCATGGAAAGATATAGAATATTATTTACAAGTTAGTACAAGAGCTTACGAATATCAGGATACAGCTTCTTCATACATTGGTTTCAGATGTATTCGCGACTATCTGGGTAATTCGCAATAATAAATGAGAGATTAAAACTAAATAAAGAATAAAAATAACGTTAAAAATAAATTATTATGGGTCTTGCAGAGTTAACACAAAGTTCCGGTTGGAAAAAATTTATGGCCAAATTATATGGTATTGGTGCAGCAGTTGTTATCGTCGGTGCACTGTTTAAAATTCAACACTGGCCGGGAGCAGGTATCATGCTTTCTGTCGGGCTTTTAACCGAAGCAATCATTTTCTTTTTCTCGGCATTTGAACCTATGCACGAGGAATTAGACTGGACGCTGGTTTATCCTGAATTAGCCGGGATGACTGATCCTGATGAATTGGAAGGAGTGAAGGAAGTATCAAGGAATTCTGAAGCCATCGAGAGATTTGATGATTTAATGGGTGGTTTAGGTGGAGTAGATCCTGCTCTTATTAAGAGTTTGAGTTCTTCTTTTGAAAAGTTGAATTCAACGGCATCTACGATTTCTGATATATCCCAGGCTACCGTTGCTACGGATAAATATGTAAAAAATGTGGGTGCAGCAGCAGAATCAGTGGGTGCCATCAGTTCTGCTTTCCAACAATCCGCAGCCGGATTACAGCAAACAGCTTCTAATCTGAATGCTTCTTCTGCAGCCCTTGCCAGCATTGGTGAAAATGGAAAGAATTATGCCACACAATTGGAAGGGATGAATAAAAACCTATCTGCCCTGAATGCTGTGTATGAGTTACAATTGCGTGATACCAACGAACATATGCAACAATCAAAGGCAGTCTATGGTAATATGGGACAAATGCTGGAAGATATGAAGTCTTCAGTAGAAGAAACCCACCGTTACCGTGAAGAAATGTCCAATCTCAATAAAAATTTAGCATCATTGAATACTATTTACGGCAACATGTTGTCCGCAATGAGTACAAGAGGTTAATTATTAATAACTAATAACTTAACATTGTAATAATATGGGTCACGGTAAAGAAACCCCGAGGCAGAAGATGATCGGTATGATGTATTTGGTGTTGACAGCAATGTTGGCGCTGAATGTATCGAAAGACATATTGGATGCTTTTGTCCTTGTAGACGAGGGACTGTTTAAAACAACCACCAATTTTGCTGTTAAAAACGAAGGATTATATAATGAATTCGAGAAACAAAGAGCAAATAACGGTGAAAAAGTAGCCCCTTGGCAAGATAAGGCGCTGACTATAAGAGCTCAATCGGATCGGTTGGTAGAAGATATGCAGCAATTAAAAGTTAAAATAGTTAAACTTTGTGATGGGGAAGAAGCGCTGGCTTTGATCCCTACCCAGAGGAAACTATGGGACAAGAGTGCCAATAAAATGGTAGAAGTAGAAAGTTATGATATCAATGATGCTGATCTTTCTGCTAAAGACAATATGGATAAACCGGCTCAGATCCTGATTCTGGAAGGGAATGGAAAGGAGTTGAAAAGCAAAATAGAAGAATTCAGGAATTATGCCACATCATTGGTATCAGAAAAGCATCCTGAAATTAAAGAATCTATTTTAAAGTCATTGGATACTTCAGATCCTCCTCCTACTAAGGATGGAATCAATAGGACATGGGAGGCAAATTATTTTGAAAATATTCCGATGATTGCTGTAATCACCATGCTTACTAAGTTGCAGAGTGATGTTCGTAATGCCGAAGCGGAAATTGTACAGCACTTATTGACGGAAATTGATGCAGGTGCATTAAAGGTGAATACTGTAGAGGCTATTGTACTCGCTCCTTCCAATTATATTCTGGCCGGAGGTGAATATCAGGCTCGTGTTATCCTGGCAGCTTACGACAGTATGCAAACCCCGGAAGTATTGGTAGGTAAAGTTGTTTCAAAGAAATTACCTGATGGTACCCTTGATTATGATATTGAAGGAACTCCCGAGAAAATCAGTTATGATGCATCCGGAAGGGCTATTTATCGTCGTTCGGCTAGCAATCCGGGAACCTATAAATGGGAAGGTATTCTTCGGTTGATGAATCCTGACGGATCATTCACGAAAAGACCATTCTCGGCTGAATATCAGGTGGGTAAGGCAGATGCGGTAATTTCAGCAACCAAAATGAATGTATTCTATATTGGGGTAGATAATCCGGTCAGTATTTCTGTATCAGGTGTTCCGGCCAGCGCGATCAGTGCAAGTATGACCAACGGACAATTGGTGCGTTCAGGATCTAACTGGATTGCTAAACCTTCAAAAGCCGGTACTCCCGCTGTTATAACTGTAACTGCTAATATCGGCGGACAGAATAAGGTGATGGGTAAAATGGATTATCGTGTTAAAACAGTTCCGAACCCTGTAGCTAAGGTAGCCGGAAAGATTGGCGGGAAAATTGATAAGGCAACGTTAGCTGCTCAAGTAGCGGTGATTGCCGATATGGAAAATTTTGACTTCGACCTGAAATTCCGTGTTACAGAATTTACGGTTTCGGCTAATGTCAGGAATTTCCAGCGGAGTGAAACTTCAAAATCTCCGACCATTACTGCCAAACAAAAAGAATTGATCAATAGTTTAAGTAAAGGATCTAAGGTTTATTTTGAAGATATCAAGGTAGTAGGACCTGATGGAAGTACCAGGGAACTCCCGGCCATATCCTTCTCCATTAATTAATATTATATCGATAGAAATGAAACGCATAAGTAGTGTATTTTTAGGATTAGGTTTATTGATGATGGCCCCTGTGCTGATAGCCCAGGAAGCCACTGTCGACACTTCAAATACAGTTCTCGACTATAAGAAAGAAGTGTATGAGAAGGTGAATATACCATTCAAGAAGCCGATCCCTTATGCATATGTCAGGGAAGCGGATGTCACTTTTGACAGGACTGTCTGGAGGATGGTAGATCTCCGTGAAAAACGTAACCTGCAATTGTATTATCCGACAGCCAATATCGGAAGTCGTGTAAATCTGGTTAATCTCTTGTTAAAGGCAGTAGATAGTGGGGAGATTACCGCCTATGATACCGGTGACCCGAACAATGAATTTGTTCGCGGGATGACCAAGGAAGAACTGGACCAGAGTTTTGGTTCCCGGCAGGATACCATTATGGTACAGGATGCCGACGGTAACATGATTGCACAGTCACGGAACCTTGAACGCCAGGTAGATCAGGTAAAACGTCTTTTGATAAAAGAAAAGATCTATTTTGACAAAAGGCGTTCGGTATTAGACCGTGAAGTGATCGGTATTTGTCCTATCCGCGTATATTCAAGGGATGATGGCGGAGAAGAAGGAGGTGATATAATTATGGTACAAACCATGTGGATACTGATGGCTGAAGCAAGACCCATTCTGGCACGCCACCCGGTATTCAATACACATAATGATGCACAAAATATTTCTTTTGACGATTTCTTTATGATGCATCGCTATGATGGCCATATCTATCAGATATCCAACGTGTATAACAACCGTTCGATCAGCGAATATGCATCAGGAGTTGAAGCCTTGTATGAAGCCCAGAGGATTGAAAACGAAATATTTGACTGGGAACAAGATTTGTGGGAATATTAATCTGACAATCATGATATTAAAAAAGTGTGGCTTCTGTCACACTTTTTTGTTTTTACGAAAATCTGATGAAATACGCCGTGATAACCTATAAAAGTCCCGATTACGGGGAAATGCTGGATCTGCGTAAAAGCGTTTTACGTGATCCTTTAGGGTTGGTGTTTTCCCCTGAAGAGTTGCGTCTTGAATCTGAGGATTGCTTTCTGATATGCCGGGACCATGGACGCATAATAGGATGCTGTATTCTTACCCGGATATCATCCGGGCAGGTAAAATTGAGACAAATGGCTGTCCATCCCTCTTTTCAGGGAAAATCCGTGGGTGCCGGTTTATTGTTATATGCCGAACAATGTGCCGGAAAAGCAGGATATTCATCAATCATTCTTCATGCCCGGGAAACAGCCATCGGTTTTTATGAGAAATATCACTACCGGATCACTGGGACACCTTTCATTGAGGTCGGGATACCGCATGTGGCCATGCAAAAGCATATACCGGCATAGTTCTTCCGGATGACAGATAAGGGAATATGCCTCACTTTTTGTACCTTTGTATCACAAAAATAATATACCATGAATTTAGAGCAATGGGTTCGTCCCAATATATGGAATCTGAAACCATATTCGACTGCAAGAAATGAATTTGTAGGAGAAGCATCCGTATATCTGGATGCCAACGAAAATCCTTATAGTGAAACATTGAATCGTTATCCGGATCCTCTGCAATGGAAAGTGAAGGAAATGATCGCACAGATAAAAGGTGTCCATAAGGAACAAATATTTCTGGGAAATGGAAGTGATGAGCCGATAGACTTAGTATACAGGGTATTTTGCGAACCGGCAATAGACAATGTAGTCGCCATTGATCCTACCTATGGGATGTATCAGGTGGCTGCCGGGATCAATAATGTAGCCTACCGGAAGGTGCTTCTTGATGACCATTTCAATTTTACGGCCGAAAGTTTATTAAAAGCGGCCGACAAACATACCAAACTGATCTTTTTATGTTCTCCGAATAATCCTACAGGTAATGATCTGAACCGGGATGAGATTGTTAAGCTGATCCGCTCTTTTGAAGGGGTCGTAGTGCTGGATGAGGCATATATTGATTTTTCTTTGCAACCGTCTTTTCTTGCCGAATTATCGCTTTTCCCTAACCTGATCGTTTTACAGACCTTTTCAAAAGCATGGGGGAGCGCCGCAGCAAGGTTGGGGATGGCATTTGCAGATCCGGAAATTATCCGCATCATGAATAAGGTAAAATATCCGTATAACATCAACCAGCTGACCCAGGATTATGCTTTGGACATGTTGTCGAAAGCCACTCGTGTGGAAAACTGGGTAAAAGCATTGACGCAGGAGCGTTCGCGCCTTCAGGAACAATTATTGATGTTGCCCTGTATTGAAAAATTGTATCCGACCAATGCCAATTTTATTCTTGCGAAAGTACCTGATGCCAATGCATTGTACCGGAGTTTAGTCGAGAAAGGCATTATTGTACGGAACCGTAACACCATTTCTCTTTGTGCCAATTGTTTGCGGATTACGGTAGGAACTTCCACCGAAAATGAAGCATTGATCGAAGCCCTGAAACAACTCTGAGAATCTTATGTATACATTTGAAACACAAATACGGGTGCGTTACGGAGAGACAGACCAGATGGGGTATGTTTATTATGGAAATTATCCATTGTATTATGAGGTTGCCCGGACCGAAATGCTTCGTTCGCTGGGCCTGAGTTATAGGGAGATGGAACAGGAAGGGATTATTTTGCCTGTGAGATCCTTAAATGTACGTTATATAGAACCGGCCCATTATGATGATTTGCTGACTTTAAAGGTAATATTAAAGGAGGTACCGACTGTACGCATTCATTTTTTTTATGAATTGTATAATGAGCAGCAGGTATTATTGAATACGGGAGAGACAGTACTGGTATTTGTTGATGCGCAAACCCGTAAGCCAAGGAAGGCACCGGATTCATTATTGGCGGAACTGGAAAAATATTTTGAACATTCGTGATTTCATTAGTAGGAGGAACCACACTATTCCTCTTTTCTCTTTTTGATTATTTTTGCATCAAATTTGCGGGATGCGCAATGAAGAATAAACATAGATAAATAATATGGCAAACAGCGTAATTCTTGGAAAGCTGGAGGGGATAAAAGTTCGTTTTGAAGAGATCGGTCAACAGATCACTGATCCGGACGTGATGGGTGATATGAAACGGTTCGTAAAACTGAACAAGGAGTACCGTGATCTGGAGCCGCTTATTGCTGCTTATGGGGAATACAAAGTTGTTTTGAGTAATCTGGATGAAGCAAAAGAAATGCTGCAGCATGAAAAAGACGAGGAACTCCGTGAGATGGCCAAGGATGAGGTTGAGCAATTAACCGGGCGCGTAGAGCCGCTTGAGGAACAGATAAAGTTATTGCTTCTTCCGTCTGACCCTGAAGATGATAAGAATGCAGTAATGGAGATTCGTGCCGGAACAGGAGGTGATGAGGCCAGTATCTTTGCCGGTGATCTTTACCGGATGTATACCCGTTTTTGTGAAAATAAAGGCTGGAAAGTGGAGGTCACCAGTATGTCACCGGGAACATCGGGAGGCTTTAAGGAAATTGTCATGAATATCAGCGGGAATAAAGTGTATGGTACGCTTAAATATGAGTCCGGTGTTCACCGGGTTCAGCGGGTTCCGAAAACAGAAACCCAGGGACGCGTACATACTTCTGCGGCAACCGTTGCGGTATTGCCTGAGGCCGGAGAATTTGATATCGAACTGAACATGAATGATATCCGTAAGGATACCTTTTGTTCATCCGGTCCCGGCGGACAATCGGTCAATACTACCTATTCGGCGATTCGTCTGACACATATCCCTACGGGGATCGTGGTCCAGTGCCAGGATGAAAAATCCCAGATAAAAAACTTCGATAAAGCGCTTGCCGAGTTACGAACCCGGATATATAACCTTGAATACCAGAAATACCTGGATGAGGTGTCTTCCAAAAGGAAAACCATGGTTTCAACAGGAGACCGTTCGGCCAAAGTCCGTACTTATAATTATCCACAAAGCCGTATTACCGATCACAGGATCAATCTTACCCTATATAATCTTCCGACAGTAGTTGATGGGGACATTCAGGAACTGATCGATAAACTACAGATGGAAGAAAATGCAGAACGGTTAAAGGACAGTGGATTATAATGAATAAAATCCGCTTTTTTGATGCCGGATTTGATGTTACTTTTTATCAGAGATGTACTTCATCATAAATGATTGATAGAAATACCATAGACCGGATTTTTGAAGCCTCACGTATTGTTGATGTGGTGGAAGAGTTTGTCTCCCTGAAACGCAGGGGGGTGAATTATATTGGTTGTTGTCCGTTTCATAATGAACGGACGCCATCGTTTGTCGTATCTCCGGCTAAAAATATTTATAAATGTTTCGGATGTGGGAAAGCCGGTAATCCGGTGAATTTCATCATGGAACATGAGCATCTCAGTTATCCGGATGCACTGCGTTATCTGGCCAAGAAGTTTCATATCGAAATTGTAGAAAAGGAACAAACCCCGGAAGAACAACAAATTGCTGACCGGAGGGAAAGCCTGATGATCGTATCGGCTTATGCATCCCGGGTTTTTCAGGAAAATCTTTTCGATACCCGTGAAGGGAAGGCTATTGGGTTGAGTTATTTTAAAGAGCGGGGCTTCCGTGAAGATATCATTAAAAATTTTGAACTGGGTTATAGTCTTGAAGCGCGGGATGCGTTTACGAAGAAGGCTATAAAAGAGGGTTATAAAGAAGAATTCCTGATTGAAACCGGCTTAAGTATCAAAGGAGAGAATGCGGTTTTCGACCGTTTCTCCGCACGGGTGATGTTTCCTATCCATAGTCTTGCCGGGAAAGTGATCGCCTTTGGTGGTCGGGTGCTGAAAGCAGATAAGAAGCAGGCCAAATACCTGAACTCTCCCGAATCTGACATATATCATAAAAGTAAAGTACTTTATGGTATTTTCCAGGCCAGAAGTAGTATTGTAAAAAACCAGAAGTGTTATCTGGTAGAAGGATATACCGATGTTATTTCCATGCATCAGGCCGGGATTGAAAATGTAGTGGCCTCATCGGGCACCGCATTAACCGTGGAACAAATACAACTGATCAAGCGGTTTACGGAGAATGTAACTGTCTTATACGATGGAGATCCGGCAGGTATCAAAGCGTCTTTACGGGGAATAGACCTGATCCTTCAGGAAGGAATGAATGTAAAGGTATTGTTGTTACCGGACGGTGAAGATCCTGATTCCTTTTCGAGGAAGCATAGTGTCACGGAGTTAGAAGAATACATCGGGAATCATGAAACGGACTTTATCAATTTTAAAGCGCAATTACTGCTGGATGATGCACAGGGTGATCCGGTAAAGCGTGCCCGTTTGATCACGGAGGTTGTACAGTCTATTTCTCTTATCCCGAATGCTATACAGCGATCGGTTTACCTGAAGGAGTCGGCCCGTATGTTCGATATGGATGAACAGATGCTGGCCGAAACGGCAGATACCATGCGTAAAAAAAAGATCAGTGACGAACGGAAACGGGAAATCCGGAAATCGGAAACAGATAGCCCACACCTTCCTTCTGACCTGGTGCCGGAAAATAATGCATCAACGCTTTCTATTGACCCGGAACAGGTGCAACATCATAAAGATATTGAATTGGCTGAAGAGGAGATTATTCGTTTACTGGTAAGCTATGGGAATAATATATTACCGGGTTGTGGTGAGTCGACCGGTGGGACGGGGTCTACTGTTGCTCATTACCTGATCCAGGAATTACGTTCCGATGACCTTGAAATCCAGGAACCGTTATTGCGCAGGATATTTAATGAATACGAACAATTACTGGAAGAAAAAGAAAGTATTGATGATAAATATTTCATTTATCATGCTGACCCTGAGATATCCCGTATGGTGGCTGGCTTGATGGCCAACAAATATGTATTGAGCAATATCCATAAAAAAAGCGGGGTGATTGTGAAAACCGAAGAAGATCACCTTGAAGAAGTTGTTCCTGTCAGTGTGCTGGCTTATAAAAACAGAAGAGTGATCATGTTGCTTAAAGATCTTTCTCTGGAAATGCAGAAGGCGGAAAAAGAGAACGATACGGAGCTTCTGGATGAATTATACGCCCGGTATATTTCACTGAATGAGATAAAGAAACAATTGGCCAAAATATTGGGAAAACGGATTGTCTATTAATCATATCATATTAAGCACTCAGTGCTATTTATTGTTTTCTTAAGTCACATGGATCAAATGGATTACGTTCAGAAAATATGATATTAATTGTTTTATATTACTTATTTTAAAATGAAGCATATAATTATTGCAGTTTTTTTTCTTCTTTTCTTTTTTTCCGGGTGTCGGCAGAAACAAGAAGTACAGATTAAGATAGGCCGGTTTGAACAGGCTTTGTTTTCCGTACCGATTGATTCGGTGGGGGAATATGTACCCAGACTGGAGAAACAGTATGGGGAGTTGTTCGATATGTATAACCAGGGGGTGATTTCGATCGGCCCTTCGAATGATCCGGATTACCCGGAACATTTGATGAATTTTCTGACCGATTCATACATGAATGCGGCTTATCGTCAGGTGACGAAAACCTATCCGGATATGTCCGGTATAGAGGAGGGACTGAGTAAAGGTTTTTCAAAATACCATCAGTATTTTCCGGAAAAGGTGATCCCATCGGTGTATACATTGATTTCCGGATTCAATCAGACCATTATAATCAGTGATACTATACTGGCTATTGCACTGGATAAATACCTGGGGAAAGATGAAGAAATGTATATTCGTTTGGGTCTGGCCAGTTACCAACGGCAGTTGATGGACAAGAAATATATTGTTTCCGATTGCATGAAAGCCTGGGGATATACCGAATTCCCCAAAAGTGACTCTACCGATAATGTTTTATCGAATATCCTGTATGAAGGAAAAATTGCTTATTATGTCAGCCAGGTGCTTCCGCAAACTTCCGATAGCATTATCTTTGGCTATAAACCTGAACAACTGAATTGGTGTATCAATAATACCCAACAGATGTGGACATATCTGGTGGAGAAAAAAATGTTGTATGCTACCGATTATCTGATCATCAATAAACTGGTGGGTCCCGGACCATTTACGACATTATTTACCCGAGAGTCTCCGGGAAGAGCTGCGGTATGGCTGGGATATAAAATCATACAATCATATATGAAACACAATAAAGTTTCGCTGGAGGAATTGTTGTTGAATAATGATTACCAGGGTATCCTGGCAAAAGCGAAATTCAGGCCGTAAAGATCAATAACTTACTTTTTTGTCTTTCAGATAAGGATACATGCCTTCCGCATAACGAAGGAATCCAAGATCCGTGAAATGCACCCCATCAACGGTTGCTTCCCCGTCATTTCCGATCATTCCTTTTCCGCGGACATACCTGATATTTTTATATCCTTCTTTCCGCAGTTTCTCATAAAGCATTTTCCATTCCCCGTCTTCTTCCTGTAATTCGGGTAAGATTTTCGTATTGAACCCGGCAAAAGGGAATTCCGGATTTTCTATCATCAATATACGTATACCCGGATGTGCATCGGCAATATGCCGGATGAAAAGATAGGCACTGTCCCGGACAATCTGTGCAGTGGTATTGGGAAGACAGTCCATGACCACTGCTTCCGCATCGATCATGCTGATAGCCCTTGCCATGGAGAGATCCAGTTTACCGTTGCCCGAAAAACCAAGATTGATGATTTCCCGGTTCAGCATCCTTCCCAGTATCGATGGGTAAGCCATTCCGGGACGGGAAGCACATCCTCCCTGTGTGATACTGGTCCCGTAAAAAACAATAGGTTTTACATCGCTCCTCTTTGTGAGGTTGCTTTTTTGGGGTTTTGTGATGATTGCCTCTTTATCCACCCCGATTTCCAATAATTCCACTCCGTCATAAAGCGGTAAATAGGCGATATATTCCCTGGTTTCTCCGGACAGGTTCTTTATGAAAAAGTAAGCAGAGGTTTTCTCTGTGTGCCTGGCCGTACCTGTATGACACCATCGATTTCCGTCAAGTACGTACAGATCGAGGCCTTTGCTTCCGGTTGCGGGCATATGGTCCATATATACGTTTGCGATGACCGTCCATCTGGCAGCAATGGCCGTGCTGTTAGTAGAGAAACGTACGGCTATACCGGAGGTGTTTTTTCCCAGGGAGATCAGTTCTTTCCGGAATTCTTTTTCCATGGAGGCCGGTAGCCGCCCATATTTGACATGGGCATTTTCAAACCCTTTCCCAATCAGCATCAGGTCATCCGCATTTACGTATTTCAGGTCTTCCAGTTGCTGGGCATTCAAAGCAGATGATAACAAAGTCAACAAAAGAATATAGATGATGAATCTAATCATGAGATGGATAATAAAAGATGATCCAACAAATATAACGAATTCTTTATATGTATAGTCAGTGTTTCTATAGAAAGATTTATTCGTAAAACCACGAATAGTCCTTCAATAAAAATCATAAATTTAAAAATCTCATAATTGATTTATTTTCAGAAAATTATTTATTTAAGTAAATATAGGAGAGAAATTAATTTTAGATGTCAGGACATTTTATTTATATTTACATAAAGAATAAGTCCTGAGGTAGGAAAAATGCAAGAGATTCATTCGGTTTTAAAACATTATTGGGGGTATGCTTCTTTTCGTCCCATGCAGGAGGAGATCATCCTTTCTGTACTGGAGAAAAAAGATACGTTGGCCCTGATGCCTACAGGCGGCGGCAAATCAATTACTTTCCAGGTGCCGGCTATGGCGCAGGAAGGGTTGTGTATTGTGGTTACTCCCCTGATCGCTTTGATGAAGGATCAGGTGGAAAACCTAAGGAAACGCCAGATAAAAGCTGTGGCGGTATATTCGGGATTGACACAGAATGAAATAGATGTAGCATTCAATAATTGCATTTTTGGCGGATATAAATTCCTATATGTATCTCCTGAAAGACTGCATACGGAGATTTTCCAGACCCGTGTCGCTCAGATGAATGTAAACCTGATCGCTGTTGATGAGGCACATTGTATTTCCCAATGGGGCTATGATTTTCGGCCGGCTTACCTTGAAATATCCAATCTGCGTGAATTGTTGCCCGGGGTTCCGGTACTGGCTGTTACGGCAACGGCAACGCCTCCGGTGGTAGAGGATATCCAGAAACAACTCAGGTTCCGGGTTCCCCATGTGATACAAACCAGTTTCGAACGCAATAACCTGGTGTACCTTGTCCGTCATGTCGAGGACAAACAACGATATTTGCTGAAGACCATCGGAAGATTTCCCGGAAGTGGGATTGTATATGTACGTAACCGGAAAAAAACGAGGGAAACGGCGCAATTCCTGCAACGTAATGGAATCGAGGCCGATTATTATCATGCGGGTTTAAGTAATGAGGTGCGCTCAGAGAAACAGGATCGGTGGAAGGAAGGGCTCTGCCGTGTCATCGTTGCCACCAATGCTTTCGGGATGGGGATCGATAAGGCTGATGTCCGGTTTGTGGTTCATCTGGATGCTCCGGATACATTGGAAGCTTATTTCCAGGAAGCAGGCAGGGCCGGCCGGGACCTGAAAAGATCTTATGCCGTATTGCTCTATGAGACAGCCGATGAAAATAAACTCAGGCAGCGGTTGCGTGTCAGTTTTCCCGAACCGGACATGATCCGGAAAGTGTACCATGCATTGGGAAATTTCCTTCAGGTTCCCTTAGGCGGTGGGCGGGATATTCCCCTTGATTTTTCACTGGAGCGTTTTGCTGCTGTCTACCAGTTGGAATTGCTGACTGCCCATCATGCACTGAAGTTGATCGAGCAGGAGGGATACATCCAGTATGATGAAGATCCCAGATCGGCCGCCAAGGTTTTCTTTACCGTTTCCCGGGAAGACCTATACAAATTCCAGGTTTCCAATGAATCATTTGATCAGTTTATCAAACTGCTTTTACGTTCATACTCCGGTTTTTTTTCAGGATATGTCAGTATTGATGAGGCAATTCTGGCCAGGAATGCGAAGGTGAGCCAGGATGTGATCTATGAATATCTGAAACGGTTGGACAAGATGAAGATCATTGATTATATCCCCCGGAGGAAGCAATCGGTCATTACCTATATCCGTGAACGGATCGATGAAAAATACCTGGCTATTTCTACCGGGAATTATAAGATCCGTAAGAAAAATATGCAGGAGAACATTGGGGCGGTGATCCGTTATGCCGGGAATCATGATCAATGCCGGAGTGTCATGTTACTGGAATACTTCGGGGAAAAGAACGCACTGCCGTGCGGGCGATGTGATTATTGTGTCCGGCAAAAAGAGAAAGAGATATCAGCCAATGAACGCGCGTCGATTATCAAGGCTATCCGGAACGAACCTCTTGCTGATATCGATACCCTCAGCAAAAACCTGGGTATTAAAGAACATAAGATCATCGAGATACTGCGTCAGATGAAAGATGATGGGGAGATCAAATAAAATGAGCCGTAACAGCCTCTATTGTATGACAAAGTAAAAAAGAAAGATTACTTTTGTCAAAATTACTTTAAGCACTCAGTGCTTTTTATTGTTTTCTTAAGTCACATTGATCAACGTGGATTACGTTCGGCAAATATGACATTGATTTTTTTATATTACTTAATTTCATTGATTTGAGTCAGAAATCAGCATTCGGAGACCAATTAATACAGCGTCAGCCTGAAATGGTATTTAGCCGTATTGATGAGGAAGTCGTCATGATGAGTATTGAAACCGGAGAATATTATGGTTTGAACCCTGTCGCTACCCGTATCTGGGAATTATTGGAAAATCCGTTGACTTTTGATACATTGATCGATGCTCTTTTACAGGAATTTGATATTGACCGCGATACATGTTGCGAAGAGGTGGAGAGTTTTCTGAAAAAATTACAGGAAAAACGCCTGATCATTGTTATTTAAGCACTCAGTACTATTTGTTTTTTCTTAAGTCGCATTGATCAAGTGGATTACGTTCAGAAAATTTGACATTAATTGTTTTATATTACTTAATACTGTAAAGCATCTTTTTCAATTATCGATACACAGAAAGACGAAAGGCAAGGCAATAAAAACCTGTTGTGAAACAAAGTCCACAACAGGAATAGTAAGTTTACCCTTCTTACTTAACGCTTCTTTTTCTTTGGTTTAATGCCGCTTTTTTCCTGTACGGAAGGGGTATTGGTTGCCCTGCTGACATGTGTTAATGGTGTTGGCTGTTTGGGTCCGGGTTTCCCTTCGATGGGTCCGGGTTTTTCTTTCCGGCTACTGATAATCAGTGAAGCAATTCCCATGAGGACGAACGGAACACTCAGCCATTGTCCCATGTTGAACAACATGGCCTTTTCAAATTCTTCCTGAGGATTTTTGATGAATTCGATAAAGAAACGAAAAGCAAATATCATGATCAGGAACAATCCGAATATCAGGAATGGTCTCGGCCTGTTGTCACATTTGCGGTATACAAGTCTTAAAACAAAATAAGTGAACAGGTAATACAACGCTTCGTAAATCTGCGTCGGATGTTTGGGTACTGTCTCTCCTTCCCGTTCAAAAATAAATCCCCATGGCAATGATGTCTGGATACCATAAATTTCGGAATTCATCAGGTTACCCATCCTGATAAAGAACCCGGCAACACCGATTACGATCACTACCCTGTCCAGTGTCCAGATATAGGGTTTCTTTATTTTTCTTGAAAAAAGGAACAATGAGATAAGGATGCCACAGGCTCCTCCATGGCTGGACAAGCCACCTTTCCAGATGAAAAGGATTTCCAGCGGATTTTGCAGGTAATATTTCGGATGATAGAAAAAGCAATCGCCGAGACGTGCTCCGATGACTGTACCTAAAATCATGTATACCAGAAGCCTGTCGACTGTTTCTGCATCCATTTCTTTTTTTACCAGTTCTTTGAAAGCATAGAAACTGGCAATAAAGGCCATCCCGTATAATATACCATACCAACGAACTGTCAGACTGCCTATACTGAATGCTTCGGGAGAAACATTCCAGTGAATGAATAAATCAAGCATGGGTTATCTTTGTTTATATATTACTAAAATAATTCTAACTGAATGGATTGATGAATAGTCAATCCTAATTTCCGGGAAATCCTTGCTTCATGGTCAAGCAACCATTTTTTGCGTTCGATTCCTCCGGCATATCCTGTCAGGGAACCATCCGAACCGATGATCCGGTGACAAGGGACTACCAGCCAAAGCTGGTTTTTTCCATTGGTGGTTCCTACCGCACGGACTGCTTTCGAATTTCCGATTTTCTGCGCAATATCGGCATAAGTCGCGGTATTACCAAACGGGATATCTAAAAGGGCATTCCATACCTTTTGCTGAAATTCGGTTCCTTCCTGATAGAGAGGTAGATCAAATATTATCCTTTCGCCTTTGAAATATTCGTCCAACTGGGAGATACACTTTTTCAACAATTCCGACCCGATCTGATCATCATTATGGGAATCGTTACAAAAAAATAATGCAGTAATCTTATTATCAGAGGAATGGATTTCTACAAGCCCGATAGGGGACATGTAATGAGCGATGGCTATTTTATCTGACATAGCTATAAATCAATACTTTCAAAATTCTTTATTTTCAGGCAAGATATAAAAAAATTCGTATATGGGAAAGATTATTTGTAGACAATAAGATAGATCATTCTTTATATTCCAGAATGTCACATGGTTGACAATCAAGCACTTTGCATATTGCTTCCAGCGTGGAAAACCGGATTGCTTTTGCCTTGTTATTTTTCAGGATCGATAAATTGGCCATCGTGATATCTATTTTCTCTGACAGTTCAGACAATGACATTTTCCGCCTGGCCATCATCACATCAAGGTTTACTATTATTGCCATGATTATATCGTTAATTCGTTTTCAGTCCTCAACTGTTCTCCTTCCTTGAAGACAAAACTAGTTAAAAAAGCAATTAGTATCAGGCAGATATCCAGAATAAACCTACCTAAGGTAATATTATAATGATGCGTCCAGTATTCACCATCCAGCCAAATCATGGATATTTCCGAACCTAATATTGAGTTCAACAAATCGAAAACCAATAATACAGTGAAACAATAAGCTATTTTAGTGAAATAGGCTGAGCTTTTTATAAAAAATGTAGAGAGATTTTTTACACTTCTGAAAAATTTCACCAGATACTTAAGTAACAATAAACAGATCAAGAAAGGTATCATGATCCGGAATAAGGTAAGAAGCTTGCTCTTAACAGATAACCTGTTTAAATAATAATATTTGTTTCCGGACTCTTTCCATTCGGTATATGTCTCCGGCGAATCCGGAATACTTGACAAATACGAAATCATTGAATAATTTTCGCCGGTTACTACTACTTTATCATAAAATTCCGGATGTATTGATGAGTGGATGAAGATAAAAATAAAAGCCGTCAATAGTGTGATAATGAAACCGATTACTATTTTAAAAACTAGATCAGCAAATTTTAATACCTGGGTTGTTTTCATATTTTTAGGATTTTTTATATTTGAACAATGATGCAAAGGTAATTCTATTTATCGAATAACAATAAAAAATTATCATTTATCAATATATTTTTATTGAAAAATGATTTATTCTAATGTAAATATGAAAGTATTATCCATCTTTTTATTTTCTTTCTTCTTTTCTCTGACAGTATTTTCCGGAAACCAGGATGAAAAACCCGAATTGAAACAAAAGGAAACGGCTTTTATTGCCGGAGAATTAGCGAAAATCACAGATAATGTAACAGGAGAACAGGTGGCCTGGCATTTAAATTATTACCTGGGACCCATACTTCGCAATTGCGAAAAAGATCCGGATAATTGGATAGCTCCAACAGAAAGGGTACTTAATCTGCTTGCCGATAAAATGGCCACAGGTCCGGATGGATATAAGGGATTCATCGGGCCGTATATTTATAATGAAACACAACATTGGTGCGATGTTCATGTTGGCGATGCGATCCTGGTCACCCACATGTTACGTTTTTCCCTGATTGTCTATGGGAACCATGATATGAAAGAAAAATACGGTAAGAGTGCTTTACGATTCATTAATATCGGTAAAAAAGACCTGATTGAAAAATGGGAAAAGCGGGGAACTTATATCGTCGACGGGCCGTTTGCCGGTTATGATGAATGGAATCAATTCTGCAAACCGGGAAATATGAATGAATGGTATATTGATGACCATCCACGCGGACAAAATTCGTCTTCGCCTGCTCTGCCTTTTAATAAAGCAATGGATATGGGACATTGTATGTTACAGATTTATGCACTTACCGGAGAAGCAGACTATAAAAAAAAAAGCGGAAAGGATTTTTAATCGCGTTAAGGCAGGAATGAATCCCTATATGAACGCTTACACCTGGAACTATTGGGAACCTGTTTCTCCAAAGGATATCAATATACATTCTACCCGTAACGAACGTATTTTATCGCATTGGGTAGGTACTCACCCTTACCGTAATTATCAGGATGGCGAAGTGGCAAAAATAGTCTATGCCTATGATATGGGAGTGACATTTACGGAAAAGGATATCCGGCGGTTGATCAATACAAATCTGGGATTGATGTGGAATGGTAACAGGCAACACCCTGAGTGGGCGAACTCCGATTCCGGATTACCGGGATATACAAAAGCAGCACCTTCTGAGGCATATCCGACTACCGCAGGAATATACTGGAGTGCGCTTTCCCGGTTCGACACGACGATCTGTTACCTGGTCAATAAAGCGAGAAGTAAAAATGTGCAGATATGTTCGGTTGATTTTGTCCGTGCTTATGCACCGGATGTTGTTGTTGAAGAACCTGTCTGGATGAAGGGGATTAAAGAAAGTGCCGGACAAACAGAAGCCATAGTTATCCCGTCGGTGGTACCGCCGGGGGAGAATACGGTCATCCTCTCGAAAGCGCTGGCGCCGATGTCTCCGGTAGAAATATCTGTCCGTCTGCTGGAAGGCGAAGATACTATACCTATTGTAACCCAACAGATGGGCAACGGCATCCAGCTGTTCTATGTCTGGGACGGAAAGATCAATGGACGACGTACTCCCGGGCAATATGTCATTATCTGGAAATATATGGGAGGAGAGCGGGCTTATCCTGTAACATTGATGTAACAATTAAAATTTTATGTTGGAAACCAGCCTCCTATTCCTGTAAAAGATCTGTCTCTGGAAAACTTGGTGTTTTCATATATATATCTTAATATTGCACAATGAGTTATTGTATACACTGGTAAAATATATTGTTGATTTTTAATGATATATTATTTGTTAAATCACACATCCGAATACTTTGTTCATTTATCATCTACCATAAACAGAAGAACCAATGAGTAACCATTCAGTCAACCGCAGGAATTTTATTAAATTATCTGCTGCCGCGAGTGCAGCGTTAGCTTTGAACCATGCAACAATACAGGCTAAGCCTGCTATCCGGGAAAATAAAATACCGGAACGTACCCTTGGAAGGACCAATATTCAGCTTCCAATACTAAGTATGGGGGTAATGCGGGCGGATAATCCATCTGTTGTGCGTGCAGCATATAATTCCGGGATCATTCATTTTGATACGGCCAACGGATACCAGAACGGGAAGAATGAAGAGATGCTGGGAACTTTCTTTTCCGGTAAACCCAGGGATTCGTATATTCTTGCCACTAAAGTAAAGCAGAATTTGGGTGACGATGCTGTTGAAAAGTTCCTGGAACAATTTGAGACCAGCATGAAACGATTGAAGATGGATCATGTGGATATTCTCTATTTTCATGCTTTGAGCAAGCCGGAAGAAGTCAATTATGCACCCATCGTTGAAGCAATGGTTAAACTAAAGAAAGATGGCCGGACAAAATATATCGGATTATCTACACACAGCAATGAGCCTGCAGTAATTAATGCGGCCGTGGATAACGGGAATTACGATGTAATTCTGACATCCTATAATTTTAATCAAAAACACCTGTCGGAATTGAATCCGGCTATTGAGCGTGCTGTAAAAGCAAATCTGGGTATTGTAGCCATGAAAACGATGGCCGGTGGATACCTGGATCGTGAACGGACTCAAAAGGTAAATACTAAGGCCGCATTAAAATGGGCTTTACAGAATCCGAATATACATACAGCCATTCCAGGATTCACTTCTTTTGAAGAATTGGAGGAATGTCTGGATTCAGCTGCTAATCTGGAAATGGATCAGGAAGAAAAGAATTTCCTTTCAGTTACAGCCAATCAGACTCTTTTGTACTGTCAGGGCTGCAGGAATTGTATCGACCAGTGTTCAAAGAATCTGCCTATTCCGGATATGATGCGTGCATATATGTACAATTATGGGTACAAAAGCCCGCAACTTGCCCAGGAAGTAATTACCGGACTACAACTGGCAGAAAATCCCTGTGGGGATTGTGCTGCCTGTACTGTAAGATGTACCGGCGGATTTCAGGTTGCTGAAAAAATAAAGGATATTAACCGTCTCCGGAATGTATCCAAAGATTTCCTTGTGTAAGATTACATATTATAATGATATGATGAGAACTTTCCTTTTATTGATAGTACTGGCTGCAGCGCAATATAGTTTTGCACAGACTGCTTCCGAATTGAAATCCAAATTACCCGAAATATCCGGATGGGATATTGATCCGAATGTTGAGACGTTTGATCAGAATACATTGTTCGAGCGCATTAATGGTGCTGCGGGAGGGTACCTGTTGTATGATTTTGAGGAACTGATATCTTTTGTGTACAATCAGGTCGAAGAGGGTGAAAATGTACCTTATATTACCATTCAGGTATATCGCCATGCCACACCGGCCGATGCTTTCGGTATTTATGCAGCTGAAAGGCCATCCCAGGCAAATTTTCTACAAATCGGTGCGGAAGGATACCAGGAAGGGCCTATGCTCAACTTTTTTGTAGACCGGTTGTATGTGAAGATGGAAAGTCCTTCTTCATCCGATCATGTGATAAAGACAGTGGAAGAAATTGCCCGTAAATTCGGAAAGAGTATCCGCTCCAAGCCGAAAATGCCGGAAATCCTTCAGGCTTTTCCAACAGAAAATAAGATGGCGCACAGTGAAATGTATGTCCCGAAAAGTTTTTTGGGTCATGAGTTTTTATCCAAAGCATTTACTGCAGTTTATGAGTTATCCGGTAAGTCTTACCAGGTATTTATTATCAATGCGGAAAACTCCGGAAAAGCGAAGGAAATGCTGGAAAAATATTATGGGTTTACCAAACAGGCTGATAGTGTAAAAGAAGGGCGTCTCACCATTAAAGACCGTTATAACGGTGATCTGGAATGTATCTGGAAAGGGCAGTATATCTGGGGAATTCTGAATGACAACCAGATTCCTTTAAAAACGGATGAGATTTTAAAGGAAGTAGGAAAACGCCTGTAATCAGGAGAAGATGTGATTAAATGATGGTATTTCTGACCAGGGTCTGGTAGTCAGGTATTTCGCGGAGAAAACAGGCCGGTTTTTCTCCTGCCTGGGAAGACAGGCAATAGTGTTGCAGTCCATTGGTCACCATCAGGTAAGGCGCATGAATGGTCAGGTTGTATATGGTTATCTGTTCGAACACTTTTTGTGTAATATTTACTTCTGGAGCCTTGCATTCAGCCAGTAACAGAGGTTGTCCGTTGCGCCCATATACAATTACATCGCTGCGTTTATTCATTTGGACGTATTTCAAAGGTGTTTCTACCGAAATGAGCGAGATCGGGCATTTTTTTTCTGTAACCAGATAATTGATCAGATGTTGACGTACCCATTCTTCCGGAGTCAGCGCAACATATTTCCTGCGTACGGAATCAAAGATGGACATTTTATTGCTGATAACTTTTGTCCGGACCTGATAAGCAGGAAAATTTAATGGATCCAAGGTAAAAAAGTATTAGAAATAGAATTCAAATTTACATAATCTTATTGTATGGACAATGTGACAGGAAAAATCCTCTGGAATGATTTCATTGAAAATGATGAGAATTGGTACCATTACAGAAGCAGTATTATTTCATGAATGTAAAAAAGACCGGCATATAAAGTGGCTATAGATTTTGGACTATGTGGGATTCGAAAGGGTTTGCTCCAGATAACGTAAATTACATACAGCAAATGAGACTGTCGGGAAGCATGTGATCACGATTATGATTTTCCCCGTAAGTAGATTGTTTAAATGATAGTTAAGATTCTGATATTTAGAATTTTATATCGATGAAAAATGATATTGTCCTCTTAACAACTGAAAGAAAAACCGGTAACGGATTAAGAACAGGATAGAATTTTTATTACCATTGCAGGATATTTTAAAAGCATTACACGTTAAATAACACTAATATGAAATTTGTATCTACCCATAATAATGATGTTATCCGTCAGGTTTTATTTATCATTGCATTGATTGCTTTGGGCGTTGTTATATTCAAGGAGTTACGTTTTTTTCTGGGGGGTGCTTTGGGGGCACTTACGTTTTACGTGATACTGCGTAATCCGTTTTTATTCCTGGTCGAGAAGCGTAAATGGAATAAAAGTATCGCCTCATTAGCGCTTATTTTATTACTGGTGATTTTTTTAATGCTGTTCGGTGCCGGAGCCATTGATATGGTCATGTCCAGAATTTCAGAATTTGATAATAAGCGGGTGATGGATGGCATTAATGTGATCAATGATAAGATCAAGCAGGCAACCGGATTTGATATTTATTCCAGCAAATTCTTTGAGCAAACAAAAGATACATTATTGCGCATTACCTCGGAAGTATTGAATTCAGCGTATGGTTTTGCAGCAAATATGGTGATGATGATATTCATTTTGTATTTCATGTTGGTGAACAATACAAAAATGGAAACCAATGCAGTCAAGATTATTCCGTTCCGGGGAAAAGCGTTGTCTCAGGTACTTCAGGAAGTAAAAGGCATGATAATTTCCAATGCAGTAGGGATCCCGTCCATTATGATCATACAAGGAATGATTGCGACATTAGGGTACTGGATTTTTGGTATTAAGGATCCATGGTTTTGGGGTGTGATTACTGGATTCTTCAGCATCATACCAATCGTCGGAACAGTTGCCGTATGGGGACTACTGTGTATCTATTTACTGGGTTCCGGACAAATATGGCAAGGTATCGGGCTTTTGCTTTATTGTGCCGTTCTTGTATCATCTATGGATAATATCGTCCGCATTGTGTTGGGTAAATATATGGTCAATACGCATCCCCTGATCACGATCCTGGGAGTAATTATGGGAATAAGCCTGTTCGGGTTTTGGGGTATTATCTTCGGACCTATATTGATAGATCTGTTTTTACTTCTGTTTAAAATATACCGTACAGAATATATGCATGAAAACGAACGGCCTTCTGATTCCTCAAAAGCGGTTGTTTCCTGATGTTCATCGATCCTCCTGAGTATCCAGATGCTTTTTTACAGTAAAGAAAAAAGTACTTCCTTCACCGAGTTTGGACTCTACCCATATACGTCCTCCCATTTGTCCGATCAGTCCTTTTGAGATAGATAGTCCCAGGCCGGTACCTCCATATTTAGGTTTAAGTTCAATTTCTGTTCCCTGCCGGAAATATTCAAAGATAACTTCTTGTTGATCTTCCGGAATACCAATGCCGGTATCTTCCACAAAAAATAATAATTCGGAAGGATCATCCGTCTCTTTGTAACCAAACCGGATATAGCCTTTTTCAGTGTATTTAATAGCGTTTTCTACAAGATTATATAAAACTTGCCGTATTCGTGTACGATCATTTTTGACGGTATCATCTTTCAGGAAATGGCGATCATCGAGATGAAAGAAGAGGGCCGTATTCTCTCCCAGCTGGAGTATGAACAGGTTTTCGATCTCTTTCATCAGTTCATTTAGTTCAAATTCGGCAGGAAAGATTTTGATTTGCTGGATTTCCAGTTTGGAGATATCGATGATGTTTTCAACCAGTTGTAATAATTGGGAAACACTATTGTGGATGGTTGAAATATATATTTTACGTTTATCCGGGGAAAGCCTTTCATTTTCGACAAAACCAATGAATCCCATGATCGCATTCATGGGTGTACGGATCTCGTGAGACATATTTGCCAAAAATACTGATTTTAAACGATCGGCCTCTTCGGCTTTTTCTTTGGCTATATTTAAGGATTGTTCCACTTCTTTTTGTTTGGTAATATCAATCACTAATCCATCCCAGACAACATTCTTTTTGTCATCGATATGCGGAAATTCATGATTGTATAACCATATTGACTTACCATTTTGTGTAAGATGGAATTCATGCCTGAAGGGTTGTAACTTGATGGCATATTCCCGTTCTTTTTTCTTGATAGCTTCGGATCCTCCTTCATCTAAGTACGAAAACAGGTCACGATGACCATTCATAAGAAGTTCAGGAGAAATGCCGAATAATTTTTCTACATTACTACTGATATAAGACAGGTGCTCTTTTCCATCCTCACTGATGATCTTTCTGTATATGAATCCTCCGGAGAGATTATTGCTCATGCTGTACAGCTGCATGTCCTTTTCGGCCTGTTCAGCTGTTTTCTTCTGGACCATATCTTCAAGATAATCCTTGTACATGTTCAACTCATTGTTGGACAGGCGTAACTGTTCCTGTATCTGTAACATTTCTTCATGGCTTTCCTGTAGTAATGAATTTTTTTTCTTGATTTGCCGATAGTTGGCAATTAATTTGGTCAACAAAATAGCCATCAATGCCAAAGCTATCAGGGAAAGGACAATGATTTTACGACGACGGATAATACTTTGATTCTGCTGCTCAGCCTGCATTTGCCATTCCAACTCCTTTTGTTCCTGAATTTCTTTTAGCTCATATTGTATCTGTAATATGTCTAAACGTCTTTTACTTTCGACGGAGACCAATGAATCATGTAGGTGAACCGATAATCGTTTTACTTTGAATGCTTTTTCAGGATTTCCTTTTTTCAGGTATATATCGCTTAATTTGTTTAATATCTGGACCTCTACAGATGCGGTGCCGGTTTCACGGTTGTATTTCTGGGCTGTCAGGAAAGATCGTTCTGCTTTATCCAGTTGTCCTGATTCCAGGGCATCTGTTCCTACCCACATATATATATGGGCTATGGTAGAAGGAAGTTCAGAGGATAAAGCTTTTTGCAGGGCCTTGTTTTGGTAATAAACAGTACTGTCCTTCTTTCCGGATCTCTTGTATATATCGCTGATTCCCTGATACGTATAAGCCAAGGCGAAATTATTGGGGTTGATCTGCTCATATAATGAACTAGCTTCAGATAATAGCTCCAACGTTTTTTGGGGATCTGTTTTTGCAGTAATATTAAAAGCATAATCGCGGAGAACGGTTGCTTCCATTTGGTAATTATCTATCCGTTGGAAGTATTCTATAGCCGTCTCATAAAGTTGTATGCTGGTAGCCGTATCATTCAGGGCCAGATAAGGGGCAGCCAGGTTATAACTGATAGATGCTGCAGACAAAGTATCTCCGATGCTCCAGGCTATATCCAATGCATCTTTCCCGTATTCAATCGAGAGCTCATTTTCTGAAATGTCCTTATAGATCTGAGACATCAATCTTTTGATGTCCAACATCCATTCCTGGTCATCTACCTGAAACAATGATGAGGCAATGTTCAGGTATTCCAATGCTTGTATATATTTTTCCTGGGCCCGGTAGGTATAACCGATATTATACATGGCTGCAGCTTTTTCATAGGCAGAGCCAAGCTGTGACGCTTTTTCATAAGATTCCTCAAAATAATGAATGGCTTCATCATGTCTTCCGGCATAGTAATAAATAGCTCCCATGGTCCGGGTTATTTCAATTTCCCCTTTCAGGAAATCAATGTTCTGGGAAAGAACCAATCCGCTGTCTGCATAATAATATGCCGTATCATAATATTGTTGTTCTCCCTGGTAAACATTCACATATGCAGAAGTCGAGATTTCACGGGCAATTTTATTGTAAAGCATGATACGTCCCGTATCAGTTTTTTCTTTATGCAACATCACCCGCAGACTATCTATTTTTGATGTCTGAGCGATAGAAGTCATAACTAAGCAGAAGCACGCAATAAAAATGCACCAGGATCTATTCATGCATGATAGCTATTCGTATTTAACAAGCCCTGTAACCAAATTAAATACAGTATTGGAAATATCTTGATATGAAACATACTCATCTGTCACGATAATCATGGCTTTTAAATTTCCGCTATTTCCTTCATGATTTTTTGAGCCAGTACATCTGCCCGTTCCTTAGTTTTACTTTCTGTATAGATACGGATGATCGGTTCAGTATTCGACTTGCGCAAATGTACCCATTCATCTGCAAAATCAATCTTCACTCCGTCAATGTCGTTTATCTGTTCATTGGCGTAATGTTTTTTTATTTGTGCCAGTATGGCATCTACGTCTACAGATGGGTTTAACTCAATTTTATTTTTCGACATGTAATATTCGGGATATTGGGCCCGTAATTCGGAAGTTTTTTTATTGGATTTGGCCAATTGTGTCAGGAATAAAGCAATTCCTACCAGGGCATCCCGACCGTAATGCAGTGCAGGATAAATGATTCCTCCGTTTCCTTCACCTCCAATGATCGCCTGGTTAGCTTTCATGGCAGTGACTACATTTACTTCCCCGACAGCAGCAGCCACATATTTTCCACCCTGTGCCAAAGTCACGTCCCTTAAAGCTCTTGATGAAGAGAGATTAGATGACGTGTTCCCTCCTCCCGGTGTATTCTGAAGCACATAATCGGCTACAGATACCAGCGTATACTCTTCTCCGAACATGCTTCCGTCTTCGTTGATAATAGCCAGCCTGTCTACGTCAGGATCCACGACAAAACCTATATCTGCACCTTGTTCTTTGGTGATTTTGGATATTTCTGTAAGGTGTTCGGGTAAAGGCTCCGGATTGTGTGGGAACTGGCCATTGGGCTCACAATATAACTCAACAATATCATTCACACCAAGAGCCTTTAATAATTGTGGAATGATGATGCCTCCCACTGAATTGACACAATCGATAGATACTTTAAAATTTTTAGCCTTTATCTCTTTCTTATCTACTAAAGGCAAAGCAAGGACCTGATCAATGTGGTATTGCGTATAGTCCTTACGAGTTACTTTTCCCAGGTCGTCTACCTGTGCGAAAGAAAAATCTTCTTTATCTGCAATAGCCAGCACCGCTTTTCCATCAGCATCGCTTAGGAATTCGCCTTTATCATTCAGTAATTTCAAAGCATTCCATTGTTTCGGATTATGGCTGGCTGTTAAAATCAATCCACCTTGAGCTTTTTCAGCAGTTACTGCCATTTCAACCGTAGGCGTTGTGGCCAGGTCGATATCCACTACATCGGCACCCATTCCGACTAAAGTTCCGATAACGATTTGTTTGACCATCGGACCGGATATGCGGGCATCACGGCCCAGCACTATTTTTATTTTTCCTGTATTTGCCTGCTTTTTTGCCCAGACAGTATACGCCGCTGTAAATTTTACTACATCCAACGGTGTTAGACCATCACCCGGTTGTCCACCGATAGTTCCCCTGATACCGGAAATTGATTTGATCAGTGTCATGTTGATTGTTTATTCTAAGATTAATTTACAAAAATAACATAAATTTGTCATTTATTCTTTTTCTTTTGACGGCTGTGGCACATTACATTCAAACACTGATTGTGCAAGGAGAACATCAACACCTTGATTTTAAGTTCGAGATCAATGATGCCCGGAAAATAGCCAGGTCATTTGTTGCATTTGCCAATTCAGAGGGCGGGAAGCTACTTATTGGAGTGAAAGATAATGGAAGTGTTGCCGGTGTCCGTACCGAAGAAGAACATTACATGATTGAAGCGGCGGCTTCCTATTATTGTCTTCCACCGGTTCCTTACAGTGTCCGGAAATGGGAACTGGAGGGGAAAACCGTGCTGGAAGTGGATATTCCTGAAGGCAAAGACAAACCCTATCTGGTCAAGTTGAAAGAGGAGACACCTAAAGCCTATGTCCGTATTGCTGATGAAAACATCAGGGCATCCCATATACAGGTCATGGCATGGAAAAAACAAAAATATCCTTCAGGTCTTTTAATCGACGATGCAGAAAACCAAAGCAGGTTGCTGCATTATATGGAGACCCTTCAGCCTGTTTCCCTTAATATGGTTTGTAAAACATTAATGTTGACCCGGAAAAAAGCTGAACATCTTTTGGCGGATATGGTATACCTGAATGTATTGGATATCTTATATCAGGATGATAAAGTTTTGTTCCGGATCAAAAATAAACCGGATGTTTTTTGAACAGTTTAAAAATATATAAAGGCTCATGATGGATCAGATAGTAAAAGATGTTCGTAAATCATTGAAAGAAAGTGCCGATGATAAGACGCTTTCTACCGGTCAGCGTTTTTTCAAAGAACAGATCCAATTCTATGGGGTAAGGATACCGTTGGTAAACCAGATCAGCAAACAGTTTTTCGATACGATAAAGCAACGTGAAAAAAGTGAGATTTTTGCCTTATGTGAAGAATTGTGGAAGTCCGGATACAGTGAAGAGTCATATGTTGCCTGTAACTGGTCATATTATATCCATGAACGGTATACCCCGGAAGATTTCAGTGTTTTTGACAGGTGGGTTGATCTATATGTCAGTAATTGGGCTTCCTGCGATACATTATGTAATCATTCCGTAGGGACATTTGTTGAAATGTATCCGGAATATGTAAACAGGTTGAAGGAGTGGGCAAAATCAGATAACCGTTGGCTCCGGAGGGCAGCGGCCGTCACCCTGATCATTCCTGCACGGAAGGGACAGTTCTTAAATGATATCTTCGACATTGCAAATATCCTGCTTGAGGACGGCGATGATCTCGTCCAAAAAGGATACGGATGGATGCTTAAAGCAGCCAGTGAGGCCCACCGGAAAGAGGTTTTTGATTTTGTGGTATCAAAAAAGGCAGTAATGCCCCGTACCGCATTGCGCTATGCCATAGAAAAAATGCCTGTGGATCTGAGGGCTTTGGCCATGAAAAAATAACTTTGGACCTGGTTGAGAAAACCCGGAAAGATTGCTGGCAAAATCACTGTTGATGTTTTTCATCAATGTGGATCAAAATACTCATTATTGGTCAAATCTTTTAATCCTGGGAAAATCGTACCGATCGTCCGGAAGTCCGGTGAATGTGCATTGTTGATACAACATATTGCGTTGATTTATCCAATGAAAGATCAAGCTTGTCAAAAAAATATAGTTGTAAAATGTGCTTTGAAATAAAAAGATATATCTTTGCGTCGGTTAAATAATTGTTATGACAAAGATGTTATGTTTTAAATCAATTCCTGCATTTTTGTTGAATAATAAGTAATTAAATCTAATACCTTTTGGGAATTGAAGGTTAAATCTTAAATTGTTAAACATGAAAAAAATCTTTATCACGTTTGCTGTATTGTTAACAGTGGTATTTGTGAGTAATGCTCAGCTATTTGTGGGAGGATCATTGGGATTGTCAACTACCGGAGGAAAAGAAAAGACAGGATCAAACTCGGTAGATAAAGAATCAACTTTTGGTTTTGAGATCTCTCCTAAAGTAGGTTATTATTTGAGTGATAAATTTGCTATTGGTGGAGAAGTTACCCTTGGCTTCGAATCTGAAAAAACACCTGATGCCAATGGTGGCGATGATCAAAAAGATAACTTTTTCAGTTGGGGCATAGCGCCTTTTGCCCGTTATAGTGTGGCTGAATTCGGTAAATTCAGCGTGTTGCTGGAAGGAGGAGTAGGTATTTTCGGAGGTACAAGTAAGACCAAACTAGGATCACAGTCATTTGACGGACCTTCATTATTCGGCTTTGGCGTTAATGTGACCCCATTATTGTCATACAGCCTGTCTGATAGGTTCAATCTGGAAATGGGGCTTAACTTTTTGAATTTTGGCTTCAACACATGGACAATAAAAACAGATGGAAATCCTGACGATACCAAAGACAGAACCACTAATTTCGGATTTGGAGTAGATACAGATAATGTATTTCAGGCAGACCTCGGAGCCGTTACTATCGGCTTTATTTACAAGTTCTAAATTTATGAGACCTATATAATATGCCAAGCCCGGGAATTTCTCCCGGGTTTTTTATTACCTTTAACTGCTTTTCAATTACTAAAAATAATTACATTTGTACACCAACCAAATAATTCCGGTGATGCAAAAATCAATTTGTGTATTTTTTAGTTTGATATTGTCTTTTGGAGGGATGTTCGCCCAGCAAAAGTATACTGACTCATGGGAATCCATTGACAATAGACCTGTTCCGAAATGGTTTACCGATGCTAAATTCGGTATTTTTATCCATTGGGGGCTGTACAGTGTTCCAGCATGGGGACCTTTACCCAAAGATGGAACCAAAGGCGTGTATGAATCTTACTCGGAACATTATCTATCCCGTCTGGAAAGTAAACATCCCCTGTTCACCCGTTTCCATGAAACGACTTACGGAAAGCAGAAAACATATCAGGATTTTGTGACTGATTTTAAGTGTGAAATGTTCGATCCTGATGAATGGGCGAAATTATTTCAGGATGCCGGAGCCAGGTATGTGGTGCTTACCTCCAAGCATCATGACGGTTTTGCCTTGTGGCCAAGTCTATATTCATGGAACTGGAATGCATCGGATGTAGGACCTCACCGTGATCTATTGGGAGATTTAACCGCCGCCGTAAAAAAAACGGGTTTGCATATGGGATATTATTATTCGCTTTTGGAATGGTTAAATCCTTTGTACAAAGATATCGACAAATATGTGACAGATCATATGATCCCTCAGATGAAGGAGCTGGTGACCCGCTATGAACCTGATATTTTCTGGCCTGACGGAGAATGGGATTATCCTTCTGATCGTCTTAAAAGCACACAATTCCTGGCTTGGCTGTACAATGAATCACCTGTAAGGGAGACCGTGGTCGTTAATGACCGGTGGGGAAAAGAAACGCGGAGTAAACACGGCGGATTTTATACTACGGAATATGACCTGATACACAGTGGAAATGTAAAAGGAACAAGAATTCACCATCCGTGGGAAGAATGCCGTGGGATCGGCCATTCTTTCGGGTATAACAGGAATGAGAGTCTGGATGATTACAGTACTTCCGCGGAGCTGGTCCACCTGTTGGTAGAAAAAGTAGCCCTGGGAGGAAACCTGCTGTTGAATATAGGTCCTACTGCTGATGGCCGTATTCCTGTAATTATGCAGCAACGTCTTACCGATATAGGACAATGGTTAAAAATAAACGGCGAGGCGATTTATGAGACGACGGCATGGGATGATGCGGTGAATCAGGCGGGTATTTTTTATACCACGAAAGGAAAAGATTTGTATGTAATATGTACCCAATATCCTGTACAGCCGGTTGTGGTTAAGAATGTCGGGAAAAAACCTTCATCTGTGGGTATGCTGGGAAGCGGTACAAAGGTAAAATATAGTCATGCAGGAAAAGATGTAACCATTACTCCTCCGGTGTTGACTCCTGCTACCATACCTTGTGACCATGCCTGGGTGTTTAAATTATCCGGATGTTTGTAACCAGATGCTTTCAACCAGTCATATTGAATTTGCGTATGACGCAACCAACCGGTTTCGTTTTCCCGATATAAATTGCCGTAAGGGGGAGCAATGCCTGATTATGGGACCATCGGGTTGTGGAAAAACCACATTGTTGCATCTGATGGCCGGATTGCTGCATCCCGATAACGGACAGGTATGTATTAATGATGTCGATATAACCCAAACAACACCCACTCAAACAGACCGGATCAGAGGAAAAGAGATTGGGATTATTTTTCAGAAAGCACATTTTATCCAATCGCTTTCAGTTATGGAAAATGTCCTTATTGTAAGATACCTGAACAGGATGAAAGAGGATGTTGAGGAGGTGATCCAGTTGCTGGATCAATTGAATATTGCACATAAAGCAAGGTCGAGACCGAACGAATTAAGTCAGGGGGAGTTACAGCGGTTGTCTATTGCCAGGGCTTTGATCAACAGGCCTTCTGTGATCCTGGCTGATGAACCGACATCCAGCCTTGACGATGGTCATTGTGAGGAGGTCATTGCTTTGCTCCGGGATCAAACTGAAGCAACACAGGTAGCGCTCATTATTGTCACTCATGATGTCCGGCTCTCTTCCGTATTTAAAAATGTGATCAGGCTATAATATTTCGGGATGAATATATTTCGTATTGGTTTTAAGAATGCCAAGGACAAACCGTTGTCAACCATATTGAGTATGGTCCTGTTTGCAACAGGGGTATTCATTATTTCTTTCCTATTGTTGATGAAAGACCAGTTGGAATCGCATCTTGAACGAAATGTGGCAGGTATTAACCTGGTCGTGGGCGCAAAAGGCAGTCCGATACAATTGATCCTTTCCAGTATTTATCATATCGACTATCCTACGGGTAATATTTCATATACCGAATCTGAACGCCTCGGGAAGCATCCGTTGATTGCCCGGACGATTTCCCTGGCTTTGGGAGATAATTATAAAGGCTATCGGATCGTAGGGACTACGAAGGATTATGCTGACCTGTACCATGGGGAATTACATGAAGGAAATTTCTGGAAGGAAGATTTTGAAGTGACGATCGGCGCTAAAACCGCGGAAGTTACCGGATTAAAGGTCGGGGATCATTTTGCCGGTGTACATGGGTTTATTGAAACCGATCATGTTCACGATCATGTACAATACAAGGTAGCTGGTATTTTTGATAAAACAGAAACTGTACTTGATCAACTGATACTGACCAATATCAGTAGCGTGTGGCGTGTACATGGAGACGAAGATATGGATGAAGATCAGAGAGAAATCACCTCCATGTTGGTGTTCTATCGTAATGCAATGGGGGCAATATCACTACCGAGATATATATACCAGAATACCAATATGCAGGCAGCATCGCCTGCAGTGGAACTCAACCGGCTTTATTCCTTATTGGGGGCAGGGGCACAGACTGTCAGTCTGATTGCATATTTGATCATCCTGATATCCGGATTGAGTATTTTTGTTTCTTTACTGAATGTAATGAAGGAACGAAAATATGAACTGGCTCTGATCCGCGTAATGGGGGGCGGCAAGATGCAGATTTTCGCATTGGTTGTTACAGAAGGCTTAATAATTGCGTTTTCCGGTTGTATTATTGGTTTGTTTTTAAGTAAACTTACAGCATGGGGAATATCCTTATATACCGAAGATGTCTTTCATTACGGATTGAATGTATTGGGTGGAATAAAAAATGATTTGTTCATATTGGCCGGTTCTTTTATTGTCGGATTTCTGGCATCTGTTTTGCCGGCTATAAAAGCATTGAAGACAAATATTTCAAAGACATTATCAGAATAATCGGATTTAGCATGAGGCGCATTTTTATTACAGTGTTATTCTCAAATATTATTTGTTGCATAGCTGTTGCACAACAGGAAGTTAATTGGAAAATACTGGCTGATGTCCAATGGGTATCAACTTATTTCCCTGAATATGACGCTTATTTTGATATGCCCAAATTTGGTAAAAAGGTCAAAGATTTATCCGGAAAACAGATCTCCATTAAAGGTTTTTATGTCCCTGTGGATGCTTCTGGATCTATGTTTGCCTTATCCGCCTATCCTTCACAGATGTGTTTTTTCTGTAATGGAGCAGGAATGGAGTCTGTTATGGAAATTATTCCTAAGAAGGGGTCTACGGAATTGAAGAAGGTGGTGACGGATAAGTATATTGAGCTTAAAGGAAAGTTGAAGCTCAATGAAAAGGAGGCCGACCACCTGATGTATATCCTGGAAGAGGCGGAACTGGTGCGGATCATTAAATAATGATCATGCTTTCCTGCAGGACTTACCCATTTTTTTTATAAATTGCCCCTCTGTTAAGTAAGAAATTCCTGGTATCTGTCCAGGTGTCCGTTTATGTTTATATATTTTTTAATGCACACCTTTAGCTAATTGTATGAAGAACTTTTTCTCTCGCGTTTCCCGTATTACCCTCGAAGATTGGTTGACATATCATCCATATGATAAGGAAGTCCCTTCCGATCAATATTATATTCGATTGTGTAATGACATTCAGCAAGAGATCATACATAATGATGTAGGGAATTATTTTATAGAAAGCGATTATCAACAGTTGTCCTATATGTTGACCTGTTATTTTGAGGATATCAATAGTCAGGCAGGGGTATGGCTTTCTTTTATTGAAGAAAATAAAACACTGTACGGGAAATACCTTCCTTTTTATGATACCGTTTCTAATTATACCTGCGGAGAAGTCAACAAAGCAGATATACAATTCCTTATCTGGCATTTTGTTTCGAATCTTCCGGGAAATGAGCATCTGACAGATCCATATTCCATAGACCATGAATCCATGGCAGATCTGGTTTATGATATTTTGCTCCGGGAAACAGCAAAGGTTCCAAACGATCAGTTAAAAGATCTGTTGATATTGCCGGAAAAAGCGGATGTGCCATCCATGAAAAGACTGATGGAATATTTCTTTTTTGGGTCTTATCTCAACCATTATTATATGGCGACTTTAAAGGAAGAGGCTTTTTTGGAATTGAAAAATCAAAAAGGGATCAATAAGAGAAATATTTCATATTATGCGCAAAATAAACAGGATGATCTCCTATTCAATTACGTGAGTCCTCTTTTGGCGCAACATGCCGGCGTAATACTGGCAAACAGGCTTGACGGGTCGCATTCCCGGTATTCGTTATTGAAATCCGTTTCAGAGAGGAAGGAAGGCTTTTTTCGTTATAAGAATACCACAGCTGCTACCATGCGTTTTGAACATATCGCTTCGGGTATCACCATTGGGGTTACATTAAAAAGTATGCAGCATACCGGTCATTCTTTTGTCCCGGATGTCACAGTTATACGTATGGGCGTGGTACAATGGGGAGAAGAGTGGTGGATGACGGGGAATTATATAGTAGAGGATCATCCGGGGAAAATTAAGATAACCGAGGGCGAAAAATATTTATTCGCACCCCTTGCCTCGCAAATCCAGATCATCCGGAAACAGGACAAATGTTTTCTGGAAATCAACAGTAATAAACCATTGGCCTTTTTCAACCGGAAGAAGGATGTCTTTTCCCTGATAGATCAGGTATGGGACTTATATCATGAAACTTACGGATCAGAAGAGTTGGATAGGAAATTGTTTGATATCCACGGAATTACTTTTGGGATAGATGATGATCTGGAGAATATAACCGTATTCTTTAATCCGGATACCGGAATGGAATTTTATCCCGATATAGCCTCATGTATTGCAGATAAAGAAAATCCTTTTTTTGAAAATGTTGAGGCAGATATAGAAGAATTCTTATTCAATAATAATTACAGTTCAAATTTTGTAGCTTACCTGATTGAAAACCAATTGATAGAAATTGAACCTATCCTGAGTGAAGGAGGGTTTCAGTATGTCTGGAACAATTGTGATTTTCTGCTTCGTTATTATAAAAGAGAATTTTATAAAGGTAAGCCGAAGCTATATGAAGAATGGTAGTGGCTGATTAATTCCCATTTCTGGGAAGTCTTTTTAACGGTCTATCTTTTATCAGTGAATACCCGACGGTCCATTCTGTATAGTCAGCTTTTGCCATATGGGCTTTGACAGATACACCCACAAACAAACGGGAGGTCAATTGGAATTTGACTCCTATACGTTCGTAAATCCATGGTTTTTTGGGGTCATCGCCGACACGTTGATTCAGATAAAACCCCAGATTGGTGACCAGCCAGACGCGTTTGTACCCGACTTCATGTGCCAGAAATGCGCCTAATGCAAAATTATCGGATCGTTTTGTTGTCACGGTTTCCCCATTTTCATGAGCACGGTATCCAATAACATATCGTCCCCAATCGAAATAAAAAAGATCAAGTCCGGCTCCGAATTTTCTTCGATGATTTATTTTTATCAATGTTGCAGAAGACACATTGGCGCAGTACCACCTGTGGCCCTGTCGCGGTTTATCGGGATCAAAATCCGTATCCAGCATCCGCACACCGCTTGCGATGAACAGGTACCATTCTAAAGTTGGCTCGTGGGAAGGAACAGGGAACCGGGAATATTTTTTATCACGGTTCTTGTATAGCCCAAACTGATAGGAGACTGTTGATGAAACCAGGTTGATGCCTTTGTTGGGTTTTTGATATGATCCGTTTGAAAAATGTTGAAGGCTAAATCCCAGGCCTAAGGAGGAATGTCCGGGTAATGAGAAAACCGATTCAAAGCCAAAGTTAATGTATGCGTTGTTTTTACTACCGACCAGTATATTATAGGGGTTGACCTGCGGGTCGTACGAGTTGAAATTATAAGATATTCCTGCACTGATGTCGTATTTTACCTGGAACCATTTACCACGGTATATGGGGGCTCCGAAAAAAGCGTACAGGGCGGCGGGTCTTCCAAAGCCGCTTTGTTCATCATTTCCCAGAACGATTCCATTCATATTGCCCATATAGTAGCCAATCCCATAATATGGGTAACGGTATGACCGGTCAAAGATGTTTTTTTGAAAATCGTCGGTTTGCCAACCTATACGCAAATCCAATCCCACATAATAATTAGCAACGATATCGGTCTTATGGGTCTTTAAAAGACTTCCCTGTTGGGCATGTACACTGAAAAAAACCTTTCGGGGCGCTACTGATGCAGTATCCTGTATACCAAATGTAACATGATGCTGCAATACAAGCAGGAGCAGGGAAACCCCTAAATAACGTATATAATTCACACTCTGATTAATCAAGCTGCAAATATAGAAAAACAAATGGGCATTACATAATATGGATATAGCATAACAAATGTAGAAAATATCCATTGTAGTCAACCACAAAAAAATCCCGAAAAAGTTGTTTTTTTTTATTTTTTTTATTATTATTGTGATGGTTTTGTACGATATTTGAGCAGGATTAGTAGTATGAAGAGTTGTACACAGTAATATGTTAAAATACTAATCAGACGACAATGACATCATCAGAATTCAGCAACCAACTGATTGGTCTTGAAAAAAAGTTAAATCATTTTGCTCTGCGTTTAACGGATGATAAAGATGATGCAAAAGATTTATTGCAGGATACTTACCTGAAGGCATTGGCGTATAAGGAACAGTTTGAGGATGAGACAAACCTGAAGGCGTGGGCGTATACCATCATGAAGAATACATTTATCAACAACTATAGAAAAAGCACACGGCAGAATACCACTTTTGATAATACGAAAGATTTGTTTTTCCTGAGTCAGAATAAGGATACGTTCAATACAGAACCTGATGCAGCCTATGAGGAAAAAGAGATCAATAAGGTGATTGAAGCGTTGGATGATGAATTTAAAGTTCCTTTCAGGATGTATACCCAGGGGTATAAGTACAAAGAAATAGCTGAAATACTCGGGATAAAAATAGGAACTGTAAAAAGCAGGATATTCTTTACCCGGAAAAAATTATCACAAACACTGAAAGACTATACCAGATAAGTCTATCAGGATCCTATACGTTTTTTTATTATTGTTTTTATCAGGTCTACCGTTTCATCAATGCCTAAAATAGAAACATCGATGGAATAATGATATGAGGAAGCCATTCCCCACTCTTTGTCAGTATAGTATTTATAGTAAGAGGCGCGGGATTTATCTGTTTTTTTCATCATTTCCCTTGCTTCTTCCATAGTTACATTTTGTGTTTCGGCAATGGTTTTGATCCGGTTTTCGGGTTTGTTATGGATAAAAAAACTGAGAAGATCCGGATGATCCCTTAAGACATAATCAGCACAACGGCCAACCAGGACACAGGATCCACCTTTATTTACAATATTCCGGATCGCATCACTCTGATAAAGAAATAGCCTTTCATTGGAAAGGATATCGGGATAAGGGGTATAGATACCCAGGTTAGGAAAACCCATGGAAAAAACATAGGCAAGACTATCTGAAGCTTTTTCATCCGCCCTTTCAAATATTTCATTGGCTAATCCGCTTTCTTTAGCAGCTTCGGCGAGCAATTCCTTATCATAATAAGCCATATCCATATCTTTGGATAACTTTTGACCTATGGCTCTTCCTCCGCTTCCGAATTGCCTCCCGATGGTAATAATCACTCTCTTTTTCATGTCGCTGATGATTTAGATAATGTTTGATTGGTTGAAGAAAGTTGTTTGAATGATTTGACTGTCCTGAAAAACATGATTGCTGTTAAGATCGTGGCAACAGAATCGGATATAGGCATACTCATCCAGACTCCCGTTGTTTTAAAAAACGTGGGAAGTATGAGCAGGCACGGTACCAAAAACAGTAATTGCCTTGTCAAGGATAAAAATATTGCAATTTTGGACTTGCCAATGGATAAGAAAAAGTTGGTTGCTACCATTTGAAATCCGACTATAGGGAAAGCAGCAAAAATAATGTGTAATCCGTAGGCAGATACGCTGATTAATTCAGTATCGGTAGTGAACCACCGGATGATAAATTCAGGGAACAACTGGCAAACCAGGGTGCCGAATGTGGCAATTCCTGTAGCCCACCAGATAGTTAATTTGGTTACGTTGGCTACCCGGTCAAAATGCCGTGCACCGTAATTATATCCTGCAATAGGCTGCATTCCCTGGTTTAGACCCATGATGATCATTACAAAGAGGAAAATGATCCGGTTAACCACTCCGTAAGCGCTGATTGCCATATCACCGCCATGCCTGGTCAAAGCCCGGTTGATCAAAATGACGATCAGGCAGGAACAGACATTCATCAGGAACGGGGACATCCCGATCGCTATAATCCCTTTCACGATTTCGGATTTCAGCCGGAATATACCTTTCCGGAAATGAATAATTCCTTTAGGATTAGAGAAGTGGATCATTTGTACGGCAAGCGAAATGACCTGTGCGATCACAGTTGCCCAGGCCGCTCCTTTAATGCCCCAGTCGAACCCGAAAATAAAAATAGGATCCAGGATACAATTGATCACTACCGAAAGAAGCGTAATATACATGGCCATTTTCGGATAACCGGAGGACCGGAGGATCGAGTTTAACCCCAGGTACATATGGGTAATGACATTTCCCAATAGAATGATATACATGTAATCCCGGGCATAGGCTATTGTATTTTCACTGGCTCCGAAAAAATATAAGATCGGATCCAGGAAAGGGAAACAGGCTATTGAAAAAGCAATACCAAGAATGACGTTAAGTACCAAAACGTTCCCTAGTATCTGATTGGCGTTTTCGTAATTTTTTTGTCC
Source organism: Bacteroidales bacterium (assembly GCA_031275285.1). Taxonomy (NCBI): domain Bacteria; kingdom Pseudomonadati; phylum Bacteroidota; class Bacteroidia; order Bacteroidales; species Bacteroidales bacterium. The sequence goes on from JAISOY010000082.1 coordinate 74,539, forward strand.
TAATTTTACAGAAACCAGGGTAGAAGCTCCTACGCCTACTAATGAGCCGAAGGCAGCTGCAAGGTTCATCAAAGGGTAAGTCAATGCTAATCCGGCCAAAGCCAACGTTCCCACTCCATGGCCGATAAAAATGCTGTCAACCATATTATATAAAGAGGAAGCGGTCATGGCAATAATTGCCGGAAGGGCATACTGCATCAGCAGTTTGCTGATCCGTTCTGTGCCTAATATTAACGGAGAGTTCTGATTCGCCATAGGGTGTTGTTGTTCTTTAATTTGGATCGAACAATCAACGCAAAGGTACATGATAAAATCGGAAAGATCAATTTTCCTGTTTTCTATAAGAGGATATACATTAAGTAATATCAATAAATTACTAAATAATTGTTCAAAATTATGTCATAACATATATGGAATCATTTTTTACCCTTCTTTTTCTTGATAAAAAGAAGCAACTGAGCGAAGCGGTCTCACGAACACCATATAAATTATCTTTGGTGAGTAAAAATCAAGACTTGCTTCCTCAGCGACCAGCCACTGCACGCTACGGAACGCCGGAAGGACTACCTGCGGTGAGATCGCTCCGCTAATTTCGCCTGACGGCTCAGACAGCTTCCGGCTTGCCCCTTCATTTAGCAGGACTGGTGCCCGCTTCCGGAAGGTCAGGCCTTCCAGGTGTAACACCACTGTATGAGTAGGGGAACAGAAAATATGATAATGTGAACTAAATATGAACATCTACTCATCATATTTAATAACCGTAGTTAATTTGATCAATGCCACTTAAGAAAATAATGGATAGCACTGAGTGCTTGAAGTTGAATTGATCATAAAAATGATTGTAATTACCATTCATCCGATCGGTTTTTCCTGATGATCCCAATCATTTAAAACTTACAGACTGCCTGTAATTTTAATTCTGAATACCTGTTGCCCTGTATCATGTTTAATCCACTACCGATTGTTTTTTTGTCCGTATATTGGGTAATTGCATATTTAATCCTGAAATCGATATGCTCACCGAATGAATATTTCACTAACATATATAAGCGGGTACCCTGATCATAGAAAGCCGGAATACTAAACGCATGCAACATGTCGTTCTCATAGGAATAGATCCGGGCATTGTAATCCCCGGAATCGAAGATTGCGTAACGGGCTGTAATTTGTAACGGAAAGTTGTTGAAAAGTTTGACTTGAATGTCTTGTGCCAGAAAATATCCGTTACTGAGCGTATTGTCTTTTCGGTAATTTTTTATTTCCCAATGATTCCCAATTCTTATGTGTTCGTTTAATTGATGTGAAAACATCATTTTTACGGACATAGTCCTTACTGAAATAGTTCTGTTGACCGTCGATTCCTGCTGATTTTCTTCTTTTTCTTTGTATTTTGCCTGGATATATATCCTGGTATCCCTAACAGGTGTATAGTCTGCCTGCAATAATATATCCCTGCCGTATGAAGGTGAATATGCCCGGTATTGTAACCAGGGGAAACGGAATATATCAACATAAGAAGAAAAGCGCCACCGGCCTCCGGGATTCCAGTTCCACCCCATAAAAAAGCCTTCCTCATTATTATTGCGTGTATTTTCTCCCGGTGCGTTGCCATATAAGGCATGAAAGTCTTTTGCATAATAACGGTACAATATATTTGCTGTGAGGTGTTCACTAACGAGCATTTGCGCTCCGTAAAGGAGTCCGTAGGCACCGTTCGGGCATAATGCCTGTTCTCCATAGACAATAATATCTCCCAGATGAACCCGGAAATCAATGCTATAGTTGCTGCCCGACCTTCCTTTAAATGCAAAATAATTATAGATGTAAGAATTCGGTATGAGGGGAACCTCAAAACGATAGTGGGTCGCGGTTGCACCAATATGCCAATCGGGACGGGTGAGTGAAATGTTCGCCCCGGTTACCTGTTCTTTGATCGCATCCTTTTGTGCAATTTCATTTGGGGTCCGGTGATAACCCGTATTTACATGAGTAGATACGGAAAGTATTTTTCCATCTTCACTCTCTTCTGAAACAGTTGCATCAATGGCTTTTCTTGAGTAAAAAATAGTCAGGTGAAAAGGGCGAAGCCGGAAAGTACTTCCGATACCCCTGAAGAAGCGGTTTTCACCAGCCGATCCGTATCGTCTCAGTCTTTCGTTATACCGCATGGTATTCAGGGTCATAGCGCTTTTCCCATAGTTCAATCCCGACCATAATACCAGTCCCTGACCGAAATCGGTACGGAAATCACCCAGGGTCAATGATTTCAATAATCCGTTTGTATTGACCTGAAGATGTCCGGAATAGAAATCAAATCCATACGGATTATTTTTTCTGAAAAAGCTTTCTCCGGGATCTTTTTCTGCAGTGAACCCGAAATGAACCTTGTCGGCATATTTGAAAACGTATTTGAGATATATTTTAGCCGGGCTACCAGAATATTTATTCTCAATAGAATCCGGGCGTGTGTATCCTTCCTGTTTTTGTAATACGGTTTGCATGCCTGTAATCAACTTATGCCTTCCATAGCGTATCACTCGTTCCGGTTTGATCTTTGTTATCTCCTGCCTCTTTTCCAGTGATATGAACGGTTGTAGGGATTGAGCCAGTTCGGGTGTAAATCCGTACAGATAGGCAATTTCATAATATGAAAGGATAGCACCCGCCTTTTTCACATGATCCAGCAGACTTTTGACCTGGAAATCCGTTAACCAGAATAACCTTGCCAACTCTTCATGATCCGCCTGGTTGATGTATACGGGATTATTGCTCAATTCTTCCAGTAATTCAGGCAATTGATCCAAATCCTGTTCTTCGTCCCGGTCGGCTATATCCGTAAGAATTGTCCGGAACAGCTCATGATCGACTTGTGCCTCTGTTTTTAAAGTGAGGAATGTAACTACGATCATTATGTAAATCTTCTTTATCCCATAAGTTTGATTTTATAGATTTACCGATATGGATACATGGGGACTATACCCCAGTACCTGGTGGTGTGTGAATGCCATGTCTAAAGAAAGCAGTTTCCACTTATATCCTATTCCGAATGCATATTGATACATGGGCCCTGAGGATATTCCGCAACGCAGGAACAACGACTTGATGGGAATGACTTCCAGTCCGGCTTTGAAAATAGCTTTCATTCGCGTGTCTTTCTCAGTTTCAATACTGATGATGGCTTTTTCATGGATAGAATATTCCAGGCCAAGGCGCATGATAGTGGGTATGTATTCTGTCGGATTTGCTTTTTGTCTGCTTCTTGAAATATTAAAGATATGTGCTCCTATGGTCAGGTTATCCATCGGTTTGCACAACAGTCCTATTTCAGCGCTTAACATGTTGAAATTGCCATAATCATAAGAAAAATGGGTATGGAAATAATCCATCTGAACACCCAGGGCGAACTTTTCACCCAGTTTCCTGGCAATGGCTAATCCGATCTTTGTTTCATTGTATTTAGCATATCCGAAATACCGGTAGTTCAACCCAATAATAGTCGCTTTGACAGGCATGGCCAAACTTCCAGCCTGTACGGAAAGGCTCTTCACATTCAACCTGTTCTCGTAATACATGGCAGCAGCAAAGTTTTCCAGCCAGGCTAATCCGGCCTGGTTATTTGCCGAAGACCAGATATCAGTATGGGTCACCGATGCATGGGCCATACCTGCAGATCGGGCTCCTGAAGGAAAATTATCATTTCCTCCCAGACAATAAATAACATGATTGCATGATACAACAAGAAACAGTAATCTCCCCACCCATATATTTTTCCCGCATCCCATAAGCAATAAGTTTGTGGCACAACCAGAGCCGACAAAACTATGTTGTATATCACTTCAAATATACAAAGTTTTTCAATAAATGTATTATAGGAATAAAATTATATTTTTTGTTCAAATAATATAAGCCATGAATCGAGCTATGTAGTATAAGTTCGATTCATGGCTTAATATTTTATTCCACGAAGAGAGGATGACTTTATTTCTAGCGTTCTATTATAATTCTTTCAACGCTTGGTTTTTCTCCCGTCCCATCATATATATGGATAAAATATATTCCTGATGGAAGATCACTGACACTAAATTTTACTCGTTCCCCTTTGGAACTTTTCCTCCTAAGCATGTTACCCAGATTATCATAAAGCCTGATATCGAAGATTGCTGTTTTGGAAGATAAACTGCCTATACCAGATACCATTTGCCTTTCTTCATTAATCAAAGCGTATTTTTCAGTATCTAGTTCAATATTTAAAATATTTGATGCCGGATTAGGATATGACATACTGTAAATTCCTCCTCCACCGTCAATAATTTCCAGGGTCCATGAAGCTGTAGAAGTTGAACCGCAGGCATTGTAGGCGTAACACCGTACGGTTTTGATACCCACGGTAGTAAACGTTATATGTATAGAGTGTTGATTGTTAGCGCCCTGTGTCGTTCCATCATGGGTCCATACGTAGGTACTTTCTAAGTTGATAGGACTGGTGCTAAATGTTAGACCTCCCCCCGTTCTGTCTTTTTTGGGACCACTTACGGTAAAATTATCCGGAGGACCGATGTTTATGTATTTCCTTTTTACCGGAAATGATTCATCTCCGATGATAAGCCTGGCATCAATATATCCGTCTCCATTGCCGGTGGCTCTGAAGGACTTCGATGTGCCTGCCGAATTATCAGTAGGTGCTAAATTGCTGCTACATGACCATCTTATTTGACTTACATTCAGACTGCTTGGCAAATTGCTGATGGTGAAATTCCCTGTCGAACAAACGAGATCAGGACCTTCTATTTTAATATTATCCGGTATCCCACTCGTAAAAGTACAAACATCACTGGGCAATGACTCTCCGTAACTATTTACTGCCGTGATATACATGGAATAGGATTTTGCCATCTGTAATTCGTAAGTCCCGCTATTTCTATTAAAAGTAGTACCGGAAAATTCTCCGTTCACATATAATTTATAGGTTAATGCTTCCGTCGATAATGGGACATCCCATTTCAGGTTACAACTTGTAGTGGATATGTTGCCAACGACGAAATTAGTAAGCCTGGTCGGTTTGCCCGGAATAGTATATTTTATACCAAGCTTTACATTCTTCAGTTCCATGCCGTCTGTATTTTCAGAGTTGTGTTTAAGCACAATTAAAAATTTATCGATAGTGACTCGTACAACATTATCCGTAACATCTATTTTATTTTTTTCGGTGAATTGACTATACTCAACCGTATCGATTGTTCGATAATTCATTGGTTGCTGGTCAGTTTCATACCATGCTAACGCGCCGTCATTTATAGCAAAACCAGCCATAGTAAAGTGGCGGAAAATAATTTTTCCTTTGGTTTGTCCTTGTTTCCCTATATCGGTACGATTGACATCAAAAATAAGTTCAGCCTTGTCTATTCTGGCATTTGCAGGAATATCCGACAAATCAAAAGTTAAGCATCCACGTCCCTTAAAATTAGATGCAGTATCTCTGCCTATTAAAAGTGGCGCATGTGGGATCATCATATAAGAATTGTTGCGGTAATTTGATATCAGGTTATAAGGGTATTCGTATGGGACTGTTTTTGTCATTTCATGTGTTTGGGTTGTGGGAACAGCTTGTAAAGTCCGGACAGTAATAGATTCACTCGGCTCCGAATTTCCTGCCGAATTATACGCAACCACTTTAATGCTGTAAGATGTCTCTGGTTGACAACCTGTTATTGTAGCCGACGTATTACTGTAACTTGTACCCTGTAATACATTATTGATATATAATTTATAGCCGCCAACATTTCCCCATACAGTATTCCACGTGACTTTAAACGAATTTTCCGTTATATCACCCGATCTAAGATTGGTCGGAGCGGATGGAACTAAAAACATTAAGATGCCGGCTTTCCAACCGTAAGCCCCTATATCATTACGCTCCGTTCCCTGACACGGAGGAAATAATACATCATTCCATTCTTCATCCGGATCACCGGCATCAATATCGGGTGATCCAGATGACAAACGATAATCTCCGGAAGAAGGGTTAACAAAGAGAGGATCATTGTTGACAATATTGTTTGTAGTAAGAGAACTGAAACCATCATTAAACATGAGCGTAGTCCCTCCTCTTACATTGCAATAAGAAACCGAAACTGAAGACATTTCATTTATGGAAAACTCATATTGACAACCTGGATTTCGAATGATATTATTCTTTGATGTTACTATGTGATCCCAAGAATAGATGCATGAATTTCCGGAATTATTTACTATAGTATTATTGTATAAAAAGGTTTTTAAACTTCCTCCACATCCTCCTAGGTATATAATCCGATATGCATTATTTCCATAAATTAAAGTATTCTGTATTGTACCTTCAGAACAATACATTTGTATAACAGACTCGTATTCAGATGTATGATTATTTGTGATGATGAGGTTGGAAAGTATTAATTCGCTACTAGCATTCGAATAAATAGCACCATTAGTTCCCCCTGTAATAGTGAAACCATATATTTCAGAATAACTTGCATAATAAAATTTGATTGTTTTCTCTAGACCACTACCATTAATCGTTACATTTTGAGGATTTGTCGGATTTCCAACCAACTTTATTATTTTCTGGCTGATATTCAGTTGTTCATTGTAAGCACCATCGGATACTTTTATGCTATGACCTGAACTAGCTCTGTTGATAGCAGATTGTATCGTCCGGAACGGCGCTGATTGTGTTCCCGGATTATTATCATTTCCATCAACGGATACATACCAATTATATGAATTGGACATAACATTCTTCGTTGTTGCAAATACTGTCAGTGTTAAACACATAAATAAGTACAATACTTTTTTCATGGCAATACAAGTTTAGGTTAATAATAAAGTTATTTCTTCTCTATTCCTTTAGCAATCATCCCAGTAGTAAAACGAGCATGATAGTTGTTGAACTATAAAATACTTTGTTTCATGCATAGAATTTCTACATCCATCCTTTGGCAAAAATAATTAAAAACCATTATGGATTTTTAAATCATAATAAATAAAAACCCAATCCGGCCTTTTGAGAAAGTGATAAAAACCTTATTCTATAATTGAAGAGTCAATAACTTCTGTGCCTTCATATGTAAAAACGTAATATATAAAGTGATCTAAATCAAAAGATGTAATCAATTTAGATGTAATTGTATGGTTTTTCTGTATTCAGGATTTATTGAAAAATTTTTCCCTTACTATGTGGCAGGCGCCGATGATTCCCGCACTTGTTCCCAGTTTGGATTTCTTTATTTTCACATCCTGGTTCACCAGATTCAGCGAATGCCGCCTCATGGCTGTTTGCATGGGTAGTTCCATGTAATCACTGACCTTGGATAAGGTTCCACCTATGACGATCAATTCAGGATTGAATATATTGATCAACATGGCCATGCTTTGGCCCAGTTTCCATGCGATTTCTTCCAGTATCTCGATCACCAGCATATCTTCATGTTCTGTTACGGCACGAAGAATATCATCCATGGTTATTTTATCGATCTCTTTAACAGAGGTCAGGAAGGAAGTGGCCCCCGATTGCAGCCTTTCTTTTACCTTCCTTTCAATAGCAGATCCGGAAACTTCTGTCTCCAGGCATCCCTTTTTGCCGCAATGACAGAGTATTTCATTATCGAACATGGGAATATGGCCTAATTCACCTGAGTAACCCGATTTGCCATAATAAAGTTTTCCGTCGCAAATGATACCCATTCCCAATCCCCAACTGATATTGATAAATAGAATATCCTTCTCGTTTTGCACGACGCCTCCGTTGCACTCCCCGAATGCCATAGCTCTTGAATCATTCTCTATGTAAGTCCGGATCTTGATCTGGGATTCGATAATAGCTGTTAATGGCTGTTCGTCAAAATAAAAGTAACTGTAACTGAATCCGTCAAAAGAATTGACCCGGCCTGTGAGATTGATACATGCCCCGACAATTTTATTCCGGTGAATACCTGAACTTTCAATAAAAGTATTGATAATTCCGCATAAACGGGCTAAGGATTCTTTGTTGTTCTCCAACTGATACCTGATGGACTCGGATGATTTGATGGACTTATTATCTGCGCTTTGCAGGCCTATGGAGATGGATTTCCGTTTTACTTCCACGCCTAGATAATAGAAAGCCCTGGGATTGATGCCATAGATACTCGGCCTTCTTCCCCCGGTGGTATCTATCTTTCCAAGATCCTGAATGATGTTTTCTTCCATCAGTTCCCCGATCAGTTTGGTTACTGTGGGTATACTATAACCGGTTTCTTTACTCAGGTGAGGAATGGTGTTATCACCACAGAAAGTTAGATTTCTGACCAATTCCTTTTTTAAATTGATGGTCTTTAACGCAGATAAAGAAATATCTTCAGAAACATTATAGAGAAAAGATATGGCCATAGGTAATTTATTTATTAATAAAACAAAAGTAAGCAATATAATTTAAAATGACCACAATATATTATAGATAAAAAAAATGAAATCTATTTTCCATCATTAATTTAAGTTAAATATTTTAAATAAATGAAATATTAATAAAATATTTTATGAATATTTGTGTTATAATTAAAAAGTTTGCTTTATATTTGCATGGTTAGTGTGATAATTTTCTTATCTGTAAGCTATAAAAGTATGAGTGATCTGTATTCTTATGTACATCTTTATAGGGGGGAGTTGTTGGATCGGGTAATTCCTTTTTGGATGTCTCAATCACCTGATGAAAAATTCGGAGGTTATTTCACATGCCTTGACCGTAAGGGCGAGGTGTTCGATACCGATAAATTTATGTGGTTACAAGGACGGCAGGTATGGTTCTTTTCTATGATTTATAACGAAATAGAAAAGAAACAGGAATGGCTGGATATGGCTCTTCTGGGCGCACGGTTCATGCAAAAATATGGAATGGACGAATCAGGGAACTGGTATTTTTCATTGACCAGGGATGGGAAACCGTTGATACAACCCTATAATATTTTTTCGGATTGTTTTGCGGCCATGGGTTTCGGCGAATTATACAAGGCTACAGGAAACGACGAGTACAAAAAAATAGCCCTGTCTACTTTTCAATCCATAAAAAAACGTTCCGGGAATCCTAAAGGCATCTATAATAAAACCTATCCGGGAACACGTCCTTTAAAGGGTTTTTCTTTACCGATGATCCTCTGTAATTTATCCCTGATCCTTGAAGATGTCGTAGGAACTTCTGAAGTAAACGATATGGTGCATCCGTTAATCGATGAAATACTGAATACTTTCTACCAGAAAGATTCCGGGCTGATCCTGGAAAATGTGGCGCCGGACGGCACTTTTGTCGATTGCTTCGAGGGCAGATGCATTAATCCGGGACATATCAATGAATCTACCTGGTTCATGATGGATATAGCAGAAAGATACCATAATCAGGAATTGGCCGGAAAATCAGTGGAAATTTTACTTCGTTCCATTGAGTACGGATGGGATAAGCAATATGGCGGAATTTTTTATTTTAAAGACATCAAAAATCATCCTCCGCAACAACTGGAATGGGATCAGAAACTCTGGTGGGTACATATCGAGACTTTGATAGCCACATTGAAAGGATACAGGCTTACCGGGAATGAGCAATGTCTCTCCTGGTTTCTGAAACTGCATGAGTATACCTGGGAGCATTTCCGGGATAACGATTATCCGGAATGGTACGGTTACCTGAATCGCCAGGGGGCACCGCTTCTGACCCTGAAAGGCGGTAAATGGAAAGGCTGCTTCCATGTTCCGAGGGGACTTTATCAGATATGGAAGACCTTAGAGTCAATTGAGAAGCAAGGGAGTGAAAAACATAAAGAAATGTCGCATATAAGTTGATTGTAATTTAAACTCATGTTAAGGATGAAAAAATTGCCGTGCATTTTAAATTTGAACTTTTCCGGATGGTTGGTCTTTGTTGTTTTGTTTTTATCGCAACAATCTTTTAATGTATTGAAAGCTCAATCTGTTCAACAACAAATAAGAGTTACCGGGAAAGTACATGACAACAATGGGGAGCCTTTACCGGGAGCCAGTATTGTAATTGAAGGAACAACCAGAGGTGTAACAACCGACCTTGACGGTTCATATTTTATTGATGCCCGTCCTCTGGATAAACTTGTATTTTCTTTTGTGGGCTTTGAGCCCCAGTCTATTGCCGTAGGAGATCAGACTTCTATAAATGTCATGCTGCAGGAAAAGCGTGACCAGTTGGAAGAAGTGACAATTGTCGGATATGGTAGCCAAAGAAAGGAAAGTGTAATTGGTGCCATTACTTCGGTTTCGGTCAATGAACTAAGAATGCCAGTTGGTAAAGTGAGTACCAGCCTTGCCGGACAAATGGCCGGAGTGGTGGCGGTTCAACGGTCGGGAGAGCCTGGCGCGGGTGCTGACTTTTGGATTCGTGGGGTAAGCACCTTCGGTACCAACAACAAACCTCTTATTCTGGTAGATGGAATAGAACGTGATCTGGATTTGGTAGATACCGAAGATATTGAAACTTTTTCCATTCTGAAGGATGCCACAGCCACGGCAGTATATGGAGTTAGAGGTGCCAACGGGGTGGTTTTAATTACTACCCGTCGCGGGAAAGAAGGAAAACCTGTTGTAACAGCCCGGGCAGAATTCGGGATATTATCACCCACAAAAATGCCCAAAATGGCAAATGCTGAACAATACATGGACCTTTATAATGATGTATATCGTGAGATAAACGGAGTAGACTTTTACACTCCGGAACTTCGGGCAAAATATTTGAGTGGAGAAGACCCTGATCTGTATCCGAATGTAGATTGGTTAGGTGTTATATATAAAGATGTAGCAACCAGTCAGCGTGTTAACGTGAATGTAACGGGTGGAAGTACAAATATAAGGTATTATGTAGCTGGTTCATATTATAATGAAAACGGTATTTATGATGCTGATAAGGGTGATTATAATCCTTCTATGAGATGGAGTAAATATAATTTCCGTTCAAATGTAGATATTGATTTAAGTAAAAGTACTGTTCTGAATCTGAATTTATCTACTCAGTTTGATATAAAGAACAGGCCTAATTCAAAATCAGGAGGTGTGGATCAGTTGTGGATATATTCTTACCTGACTATTCCCATTGCTATTCCACCGATATATTCGGATGGAACAATTGCAAGACCAATGTCTGCCGGGACCAATCCATACAATACTTTAAATAAAACCGGATATGTACAGGAATTTAACAATAATGCCCAAACACTTGTAGGATTAACCCAGGATTTTTCAGACCTGATCACACCCGGGTTAAAGGCGAATGTTAAATTTTCATGGGACGTAGTCAATTATTCATTAGTGAGTAGGGTACTTAGCCCATCTACATATTATGCAACGGGCAGGGATGCTGATGGTAATCTGATTTTTCACAAGAATAATGATGGCAGTGATTATTTGACTTTCTCAAGAAGCAATACAGGCAGCCGGACTATGTATGTGGAAGCATCCATTACATACGACAGGGTCTTTGCTGAAAAACACAGGGTAGGGGGATTATTCTTATTTAATTTAAGGGAAAATGTCAATAATGTACCATCGGATTATACGACTTCCATTCCCTATCGTAATCTGGGTATTGCAGGTCGGGCCACTTATTCGTATATGGATAAATATTTTATCGAAGGAAACTTCGGGTACAATGGTTCGGAGAATTTTGCACCCGGTCATCAATTTGGTTTCTTCCCATCGATTGCGGTAGGTTATCTGATTAGTAACGAACAGTTTTTTGAACCAATCAGGTCGACGATTAACTTGTTGAAATTGAAAGGATCACATGGTAAAATCGGAAATGATAAAATCGGAGGAGGAAAAAGATTCGCATTTAACTCGGATATGAACGGCTCTGCTGCCGGATGGCAATTCGGACAATCGGGACAAACCAGTTTGACCGGGATTGCAACGGGGTATCCGGGTAATCCGGACGTGGAATGGGAACAATCCATCAAAACAAATATAGGTATTGAAATAGGCTTATATAATCAATTTAAATTACAGGCAGATTATTTTTATGAAAAGAGAGAAAATATCTTTCTTTTACAGGAAAGTGTGCCTTCAGTAGTAGGAGCAAATGTAAATCCATATCTGAACCTTGGAAGGATGAAAAATCAGGGAGTTGATCTGGCGTTGGAATACAACAAACAGTTCAACGAATTTTTTATCTCGGTAAGGGCAAATTTCACTTATAACCGGAACAGGAAACTATATGATGACAAACCTACTCCTTTGATGAAATATCAGGAGCTGGCCGGAAGACCTCTTTATCAGCAATTCGGCTTAGTTGCCCTGGGATATTTCGAATCGGAAGAAGACATTGCCAACAGCCCCGTACAAGGGTTTGGGACTGTCCGCCCAGGAGATGTTAAATTCAGGGATATTAACGGGGATGGAATGGTAAATGCATTAGACCAGATTGCTATCGGATATACCCATGTCCCTGAATTTAATTACGGGTTTGGTGCAAGTGCCATGTGGAAAGGATTCGACCTATCTTTATTTTTCCAAGGTGTAGGAAATGTTACCGGATTCCTGGACGGTTCACCTATCAACGGATTCGAACAAAATGCCGTGATGGGAGGTGTGTTTGCTGATATCGCCGATAAAAGATGGCGGGAACAAAATCCGGATCCTAATGCTGAATATCCGCGTATGGCTCTATCTACAAATCAGAACAACAAGCAATTGGGGACACATAAACAGCGGAATATGAGTTTTATGCGATTAAAGAATGCAGAACTTGGATATACCCTGCCCAAGCAAATCTCAAGCAAGATCAAATTATCCACAGTGAGATTTTACCTGCAGGGAGTGAATTTGTTGACATTTGCTAAATTCGATCTATGGGATCCTGAAATCAATAATTCTCAAGGTTCTGTGTATCCCAACATGCGAATCGTAAATTTGGGCGTTAATCTTAATTTTTAAAAGATAATAAAATGAAACGTTTTCATATAATCACTTTACTTATACTTTGTGTTGTTTCTTTTTCCTGTGAAAAATACTTGGAACCGGAACTGGAAAAGCAACTGACCATAGAAGAAACGTTCAGTAAAAGGACAACTACCGAACGCTATCTGGCACATGTTTATTCTTTTCTTCCGAAAGATTACCATGCAGTGTCAACATGGGGATTTGACCGTGTAACCAGTGCTGTTTCACGATCAGATGAATCTTATTTTTCATGGGTATCGGGTTTGACGTACCTGAACTATAATGATGGTTCCTGGAATCCCACCACTTCGGCATTTCACACCTGGAGCTGGTATTACCAGGGAATTAATCAGTCTACGGTATTCATGAATAATGTATATGATTGTCCTGAATTGGAATTGAGTGATAAAGAGATAATGTATGCAGAAGCTCGTTTTCTGAGGGCTTTTTATTATTTTCTCCTGATACAACAATATGGACCTGTATATATCTGGAAAGATATGGATCCCGATATCAAACTGAAAGGGGAAAACGTAGACAGGCATTCGCTGGATGCGTGTATTGAGTATGTTGTGAATGAGTTCAATGAAGCAGAGGCTTTGTTACGTAAAAATGAAAGATTTGAAATCGCGGAAGAAAAATGGTATGGTAGGGTTACGGTTGGAGCAGTAGCAGCAGCAAAATCAAGATTCCTGTTATATATGGCCCGTCCTCTTTTTAATGGATGTAAATGGTATGTGGGAATGAAAAATTATTATGGAGATTATCTGTTTCCCCAGACTGAAGATCTTTCTAAATGGGATAAAGCAGCCGATGCTGCCTGGGAAGTGATCAAACTGGCCGAGGAAAGAAGCCTTTATCGTTTGTGTCAGAATACAACAGAAGGCAATACATTGAAAAAAGCAATAAAATCTTACCAAAGCATCTATTTCGATAAATGGAATAAAGAGTTGATTTTTGCTTTTTGGCAAGGAAGCGGTTTTGACTGGAATGTGCGTAGTGCTCCTCCAATAGTTCTGAAAGAAGGGTATGGGGGTTATGCTCCTTCGTTAAAACTGGTGGATACCTATCCGATGGCCTTATCAGGCAGATTCCCTATTACAGGGTACAGAGAGGATGGTTCCCCAGTTATTGACACACAGTCAGGTTATGTAGAAGATGGGTTTACCAATTCGTTTGTCCATCCTGCAGATGATGTTACATCTCCTGATTCGCTTCCGGTTCATAACAGTTGCATAGGCAGGGATGCACGTTTCTATGCTTCTATCTTTTTTAATGGCATGGCATGGATATATAACGCAAAAAGTAGTCCTAAATGGGTGACTTTCCACAGCAAAGGAACATCTCCCTATGGAAATACTTCCGGTGACTTTGTGAAAGTAGGATATCTGTTCCGGCGGATGAGTAATCCTGAAAACAATACCGAATCGGGAAGCTGGGGTAATTTCAGCTGGCCTTTTTTCCGGTTGGCGGAATTCTATCTCAATTATGCCGAGGCCTGTAATGAAAAAACAAATAGAAATGAAACAGAAGGGCTTAGATATTGGAACCTGGTAAGGGAACGTGCAGGATTGAATAAAATTGAAGTAGCTTACCCGGAAATCAAAGGGAACAAAGAATTGTTCCGGCAATTATTGCAGAAAGAACGGATGATAGAGCTGGCCTTTGAAAACCATCGTTATTATGATATCCGCACATGGATGATCGCATCGGAAGAAAGTAACGGGAAACGTTATGGGAGGGATCTTACGGCCACTAATTACAAGGATTCGTGGAAACGTACGGACGCCATCTGTACACCTATTGTATGCTTGCCGAAACATCACCTCTTCCCGATTCATCAGGATCAGTTGAGCGAGATGGTGAATATGACACAAAATTATGGATGGTAATAATCACTTAAAATGAAAATAGAAATGAGGCATATATTATTGATTCCCATAACTCTGGTTTTTTTCTTCATATCATGTGAAGACCATCGGCTGGACGATATGGCAAAAGATAAGGTCTATCTGTTAAACTATGACCTGCAGGATGTAACTGTCTATAATTTCGGTGAATACCATAGTGATGTGGTTGCCTGCAAAGGAGGATACGGGGAACAGGGAGCGAATATTTCTTTTGCATTGGATAACGAGATACTGATCAGGTATAACAATACCAACAAAACGCAATACAAATTATTGCCTTCCGACTGTTATGAAATTCCTACAATGGAATTTAAAATGAACCCGGATGATATCAGGTCTGTGATGAAAATCAAATATTTTACAGAAAAGATCAAAGCTTTACCGGAAAGGGACAATTATGTGATTCCCATACAAATGAATGTTTCGGAAGGAATTGAAGTGGATCAGGATAAATTAACCATACTGGTTCGTCCGGTATTCCGTGAACCGTATATCTTCGTCCAAAATTCGGCTTCCGTACAGGAAATCCCGATTAAAGCTTCCGGAGATACCACTACCCATTCATTAATGGTAAGCCTGAATTTCCCCAATTTATCCGATCCGTATGCCTGGGATATTACATATAAATTTTCGGTTGAGCAATCGCTTCTGGATACGTATAATCAGCAAAACGGAACCAATTATAAATTGTTACCGGCAGAAGCGTATTCCCTGAATGAGAGCGAATGGAACATTCCTAAAAAGAAAAATATGAAAACGATCCCGGTTCATTTTTATAAAAAGAAACTGGTAGATGCAAGCAACGCATATCTGTTTGATGACTATTTCCTACCTCTTAAACTTTCCCAGGTTTCCCACTGGGGAATTGATCCGGACCAAAACATCCAACTGATACATATTCCTTTTTATCCTGCAGCTTTTGATGCGACTAACTGGATTGTACTCGATTGGAATTCGGATATTACTATGGATGCGGAATATGAATCTTTGGGAATGGTTCCATATAAAATGCTGACCGGTGAAGGTTGGCGATCGAAATGGGCGCCACCGGCTCAGTTTCCATACTATTTTATTTTTGATATGAGAACATCAAAAACAGTTACGGGAATCCGTTTTACTTTTCCGGATGAAAGCTGGAGAGGACGCTTAAAGAAAGGATATTTTGAAGTGAGTAGCGACAATGAAAACTGGACAAGAATATTGGATTGGACCAGACCCAGTAACACGCCAAGAGTAAATGAATATGATGTTGATCCTGCCGATAGGCTTGAAGGGCGATACCTTAAGTTTGTCATTACGGAAGCCACTGAATATTTTAATGGTGATGCTAACCAGGGAGCACAATTGGATATTCAAAGATTAGAAATCATTGGATTTGAGTAAATTGTACAATAATTCTAAAATCAATTTATAGTAATAATTTTTATAAATAAACAATCAATATCGTATAAATTTGTATTTATTCATGTTAAATTAATTTTCTACCTATGAAAACATTAAAATTATGTAAAACGGGGTTAATCTGCTTATTAACAGCAGTTATGTTTTCTTTCGTATCCTGTAAGGATGACGATGATGAAACACCTAAAAGCAGTGAGAAAGAAATTTCCAATTTTGTATTGACTGCTGGTGGGGAAACATTTCTGGGCGTTGTCCAGGAAGATAAAAAAACCATCAATTTTTTAGTGGGACTTGATTTCGATCAGGAATATTTGAAAACCGCTACACCAACCTTTGAAGTATCCAAAGGTGCGTTAGCTGATCCGGCATCCGGAAAATCCCAGGATTTTACCAAAGATGTCGTATATAAAGTCACGGCAGAGGACGGTTCAATAAAAGAATGGACCGTGAAAAAGGTCGTTGGTACTTCTTCTGAAAATAGTTTTACCGATTTTGCACTTAAAGTAGGCGAGGTTACATTACAAGGTGAGATAGATGCGGTAAATTCTACTGTCTGGTTTACTCCTACACAGGATATCTGGGATTTATTGCCGACTGCAGTACCTACTTTTACTTTGTCTTTAGGCGCTACAGCGAATCCTGCATCAGGCGTAGCACAGGATTTTTCAGGTGAAGTAACCTATACAGTAACGGCGCATGATGGTACCGCTAAGGAATGGACTGTTAAAAGGACCAACAGGTCCGGGAACGAAATTAGCTATTTCGAGTTCAAGATCGGTGAAGGGGACGACCAGGTAACGGTAACAGGAGAGATACAGGAAGACGGGGAAACCGTTATATTCAGCCTTCCGTTAATGGGAACAGATTTTACTCCTTCTATGTTAAATGTAGCGCCCACTATTCTGGAGATATCTCCCGGAGCGACAGTATCCCCGGCTCATGATGCCGCACAGAATTTTGCACAGGATGTAACCTATACGGTAACAGCAGAAAACGGCGATCAAAAGACCTGGACCATTAAATCGGAGGGTTATTATGTAAAACAAAAATGGCTTTCAGCCGGAGCTGCTATTAATTTAACCGTTAATGAAACATCTGTTGCTTCAATTGGCGATTATTTAGCACTGGGTAGAACCCAAATGTTACTTGATAAAGAAACAGGAAATGTAGCGTCTGCACAATTGAATGTTGAGGGATTCGCAACTCTCAACAGTAACAATCCTCCTTTCTTTGTTGCGAATGATGATGCCGGAAATTTAGTCGGATGTAGCTTTACATCGTGGTCTTCCAGTAAAATTTATTTCTTTAAATGGACATCTGCCACAACGGCGCCGACTCAGATCCTTGAATTTGATGCAACAGGGCTGGCTTTCGGACGTAAGTTTTCCGTAATCGGCGATGTCAATGGAAACGGTTGTATTATTGCTGCAGAAATAACCCAATACGCCAACGGGGTTCACTATCTTTGGAAGATAACCGGAGGTGTGGTTAATCCAACGCCCAGTATAATAACTACTCATGCTGAATCAAATAACTTGGCTTATCAGACCTTAACACCAATAAATTTGACGGATAACGCTCCGTATTATTTAGGAACTACCAATACCAATATTGGAGCAGCCAATGAGAAGTATGTAAATATTCAATACAATAATGGAACCGATTTTACCGAGATACGGGGTCCTTATACTCAGAATGATGGTCCATGGGCTGCCAGAGGATGGGGAAATATGGGGTTTTATTATCAAAAGTTATTCTCTCTTAATAATAAGAATTTTATGGCTGTACTTCACGGACAATGGGCAAATTATCTTATGACAATTGTTGAAAGAAATGCTGACGGAACACATTCGTTCCCAATAAAAGCACAATTCCCTCGTACTGTTGAAAATACGAATAATACGGGAAGTTTGACGGTTGAGTCTAGTGGAGATAATATATTTATTTATGCAATAGGAACCCGTGAAGCGGTTGTTTGCTATCAAATGAGTAAGTTGTAATAATTTATTTTAATAAAATCATCCCTCCTGAATAATACGGGAGGGATGATTTAACTTTTGGTCAATTTTTTATAAAAAGGGATATTTAGATTTATGGTTAATATGTTTAAAAAAATCACATCTGTTTCTCTATTCGTATGCTCACTTTTTTGCATTATCACTTGTTCCGGGAATAATGACAATTCCGAAAAAGACAAGGAGCCGGAACAGGCAACCGAAGAGATAACGGAAAAAGAAAAAATGTTGTGGTTCGATGCAGAAGCCAACTTTGAACTTTTTTCAAAAAAAGAAAACATTACATATTACCTAGATAAAACAAAATCCGCAGGGTTTAATAAAATTGTGGTCGATGTCCGCCCTATTCATGGGGATGTATTGTACCAAAGCGATTTTATGCCTGTATTGAAAGAAGTTAAAGGCATTCGCGTAGAACGCGATTGGGATTACCTGCAGTTTTTTATCGATGAAGCCCGTAGACGGGACCTTAAAGTAACCGTTTCCGCAACCATCTTTACAGGTGGATCTCCTATAAGGCAGGAAGGGATGGTGTACAGGGATAATAGCTGGAATGGCAAAACCAGTATTGAATATACAAAAGATAAAGGATTCATGGACATCAGGCGCGACCGTTCGAAAGTATCCGCATTCCTGAATCCGGTATTACCCGAAGTCCGGGAGTTTTGCCTGAAGTTTATTAAAGAAATTGTTACCAAATATGATTTCGACGCTTTTGCACTGGACTATTGCCGTTTTCCGGATGAGGAAAATGATTTTTCCGAAGCATCCCGTCTGGCCTTTGAGCAATATATAGGGGCTAAAGTGGAGAAATTTCCGGATGATATATTCAAATGGCACACGGAGGGATATATGGTTCCGGGTAAATGGTACCAGCAATGGTGGGAATTCCGGGCCATGATCATTCATGATTTTATCAAACAGGTCAGGACGGAGATCAATATCATCAAGCCTGATGTCAGGCTGGAATATTGGGCGGCTTCCTGGTACGGCGCCCTATACACCAAAGGACAAAACTGGGCAAGCAAAAAATACGATACCCATAAAGACTATCCCGCATGGGCTTCGGAGGGCTATAAAAATGCCGGATTTGCCGATCTGCTGGATGTTTTCCTATGCGGAACATACCTGACCAATATTTTTGGAAAAAATGATCCTGAATCCATAGAATACGGATTAGAAAGGGCCAACAAGATCGTAAAAGGAGATTGTAAAGTATACGGTACATTATATGCCGCCACTCAGAATACCGCCAAAACTATTGAAGATGCGGTTCATTTATGTTTGTCTGAAACGGAAGGTCTGATGGTCTTTGATATTGTCCAGGTCATTCAGTATGATTTGTGGGAGGGCATTAAAACCGGGATATCCCGCGCAGAAAATGAAAAAAAATAGCCATATGCGAAAAAAATTGTTCTTAAAAATAGGTGGATTGTTTTTCTTTTTTTTCCTGATTCTTTCCTGTTCTTCAGATAAGGAATCCAACGAAGAAGAACAGAATGGGGAACCACCCTTGGAAGAGATTCCGGAAGAACCAACACCTGAAATCCCTGGAGAGGAAGATCCCGTACTGGGGTTAACCATCGATATCGGAGATAATGCCTATCAGGTAGACAGTACTTACCTGGAAAAGATACGGCCGGGCTTATGGTACATGTATGCACAGCTGAAAAATACTGAAAAGCCATTGATCATTCATTCCTTAAGAATGTTTGGTAAAAGTGATGAACTGGCGGTGGAAACATGGATCGCCAGGGATAGCCTGAGGGCCATGGAAAGGCCGTCGGCAATGATCAAAAGAAAAACAAACCAGGGTAAGAAGATCTCTGCCGCCGTCAATGGTGACTTTTATGATATGTCAACAGGAATACCCCTGGGCGGAGAGATGACCATGGGCATACTGACCAAATCTCCCGATCCGGAAATGCCGGTCCTGGCATTTGACAGGAACAATAAACCCTATATGGATTTTATGTCCTTGAACGCTAAGGTAACGGATAATGCCCGCAGATCATACCCTATTAAAGGAGTAAATGTAGTACGCAGTACTGATTATATGGTTTTATATAATAGTTATTTTGGAAAGTATACCCGTACGAATGAATGGGGAGAAGAGATACTGCTTTCACCTGTAGAAGGGAACTGGGAAGAACTGGATAACTATGAAAATGTCAGATGTGTGGTGGAAAGATCCGTACATGCGGGAGAAGGAGGGTCCATGGCCATTCCTAAAGGAAAAATTGTTCTTTCGGGGCATGGCACGGCAGGTAATTTCCTCAGAAATATATCGGTTGACGATGAAATAACGGTTTCAGTCGGATTGGCTTTTCAGTCTGACCAGACTCTTCAGCCGGAAATCAGCAATATGATCGGTTCATACAATATCATACTTAAAAATAATGAGGTATTGCCCATGGCTTCCGATTATCTCCTGACCTCGCGTCATCCCCGTACTTCTGCCGGTTTTTCGTCGGACAGTACTTATATTTTCCTAACCATAGTTGAAGGAAGAAGACCCTCCCTGTCTGTGGGTGTTACTACAAAAGAACTGGCTGAGATCATGAAATACCTGGGAGCAGCCAATGCTGTAAATCTGGATGGCGGCGGTTCTTCCTGTATGATTGCAGATGATAAAGTAAAGAATTTCCTTACTGACGGTAGCGAACGTGCTGTTGCCAACGGCTTATTGATTCAGGAATATTCAAGTAAATTAAAAGATGGTAAATAAAATATCGTTAAATCTGGTCATAGCAATTATCGGGCTGTTATTTACAGGCTGTATCTGTAAAAACGAACCCAAGTATGTCGATTTTTATTGGGAAAAAGAAAGAAAAGATCTTTTATCCATAACAGATATGGTATTGATCTACGGAGGCGGTAAGCACCGGGATGTATCCTGGAATAAAGACCATTTTGTCCCATATGTAAGTTATAAAAATCGGTCTAATAGAGAGTCGTGGCTTTTTGACGGGTTTTTGTTCCTGGAAATTGCTAATGGAGATCCGGCTAACCGGAGGATTTTTGCTACCGGCTATTATGGCCAGCCTGCCGGAAAGCAGGAATGGAAAGAACTGGCGGATTATTATTTTACCAGGAACAACGGGATTTACGGACTGGATAGTTGTATCGCTGACGCTTCGGGCAGGTTAGGTACACCACCTGCTAAAAGGAAAGTGATCATAGGCATTCCCGAACCGATTGTTGCCGGTCCTGCTTCTCATTATACCGAATTACCCGAAGACTATTGGGGGGATGTAGATGGAAAAGTATTGAATTTCACTAATAATGACGACAGAATCGCTGCCTGCATTTGGTTCATTGATTATATCAGGAAATGTTTCAACGAAGGCAGGTTTAAAAACGTGGAACTTGCCGGATTTTACTGGATTGCAGAAGAATCATTACACACTAAAACCATCCTTTCCGGAATAGCGTCTTATCTGAATGAAAAGAAATATAGTTTTAACTGGATTCCTTACTGGAAAACCAATCCGGATTATTACGACTGGAAGTCGTTAAAATTCAATTATGCTTACCTGCAACCCAATTATTTCTTTAACGACCAGATTCCCTATTCCCGATTAACAGAGGCGTGTAATGTTGTCAAACAATATGATCTGGATCTCGAACTGGAATTTGATATGCGGGTGTTTGAGGAAAAAGGTGATAAGGGATACCGGCTGTATGACTATATGAAAGCTTTCAGGGAAAATGGGGTATTATCTTCGAAAAGGATTGCCTATTATCAGGATTGTGACGCTTTATACCATTTGTATCATGCATCGAATGAAAAAGACAAGATATTATTCCATGACTTTTGTTCTTTTGTAGCAGAACATCAAGCCAGATATACCCAATGAAGCAACAGGCATCACATCCTTCAACGGCTTCCGGTCAAAGCTTTCTTTTGTCCGTAATATTGGCCCTGCAACTGGGATTTATCGTTTTTCCTTCACTGGGACAGGTAAACCTGCAGAATATATATTTTCAGGGGAAGGTATCCTGCGAAGGGAAAGGGGTTGCGGATGTGCGGGTTACAGACGGGATCAATATTACCTACACTGATGCGAAGGGAAATTACTCGTTGCGGAGCAATGCGACTGTTGAATTTGTCTATATCTCTGTTCCTTCAGGATATAAAATCCCTTTAAAGGATGGCATACCTTATTTTTATACAGCTGTTAATGAGAAAATCAGGGAAAAACAGAAAATTGACTTTACTTTGGAGAAGAATGAAATGGACGATCACCGGCACGCTATGTTCGTATGGGCCGATCCGCAGGTATATTATGAGGAAGAGATGCCCCTGTTGCAGAAAACAGCGACAGATGCACGGGAACTGGCCGGGGAATTATTTCCCGATATCCCTTCATATGGAATGGTCTGCGGGGATATTGTGGGCGATCATCCGGAATTTTACGGACGGATCAGGAAGATGCTGGCAGAAACCGGTATCCCTTTCTTTTATACGGCCGGGAACCATGATATGACCCTGGATGTTCGCTCTAATGATCATTCAAAAGCAACTTACCGGGAAACATTCGGCCCGGATTACTATTCTTTTGATCGTGGGAAAATACATTATGTGGTATTGAGTGATGTCTTTTATGTAGGAAGAAGTTATTTTTATATAGGCTATCTTCCCGAGCAACAGCTTAACTGGCTGCAACAGGACCTGTCGACTGTAAAACCGGGATCTACCGTTGTTGTGATGCTCCATATCCCTACCTGGTCGCTGGATGTACAGGAAGGAAAAACGGAAAATATGTTGCATGTGCTACAAAACCGGCGACACCTGCATGAAATGCTACAGCCTTTTCAGGCACATATCTTTTCGGGACATATGCACTATAATGAAAATTTTATGATTTCCGATAACCTGTATGAACACATACATGCCGCCGTATGCGGCGTTTTCTGGCAGGGACCTGAATGCAGCGACGGAACACCCGGAGGTTATGCGGTATACCAGGCAGATGGCGATCATATATCCTGGTTCTATAAGTCGGTTGGTAAAAGTAAGGATTTCCAGTTCAGGGCCTATCCGGTAGGAGCCAGTACCGAAAAACCGGATGTCATAACAGCCAATGTATGGAACTATGATCCGCAATGGAAGGTATATTGGTATGAAGATGGAACAAAGAAAGGAGAAATGACCCGATTCACGGGCCACGATCCTTATACTTCCGATTATATCCGGAAAAATAAAGAACATTTTCGTCATAAATGGATATCGACGAGACCTACCCGGCATATGTTTTATGCATATCCGGAAAAAACCGGTGCAAAGATAAAAGTGGAAGTGGTGGATCGTTTTGGAAATGTATATTCACAAGATATTGACCGATAAAATAATCTATATCCTGCCTAAGCCTATGGGTATTTGCATTATATTTTTGAGACATTAGATATTTATAAAAATAATTGAATTATCAATTAATTAAATAACATGAAAAAGTTTCTCATTCTTATCATTATATGTTTGATTATAACTTCTATATTCATGTATCCTAAATATCAATTATATAGATTTGTGAAAAAATGGGACACGACAACAGATTTTACATCTTTGTCTTATAGTATTGTTTCTGATTTCACCAATTATTTTAGTGCTTTCTATGAATATCCTACTTCACCACATGATAGCATATTTCTTGCAGGATTAAATGAGCGATTTGGTTTTGTTCCGGAAATATATGGTCATGATATCTTTATGATCAATGATACTATGGTGATTGGCAATAATGTTGAAAATGTCATTAAAATATATTTAAAAGGACCAAATTATAAAAAAAAATATGTGGGTCAGAATATTAATTTTGTTGATTATAAGGAGGGATTGATACATCCTGTTAAAGAGTCTTTTTTTCGTTTTATGTTTTGTAAAGGAGATATTTTCTTGGGTATACTTCCTGTAATTAATCCATGTAATAACATATATTATCGTTCCAGACTCGCATATAAGAAAAAGATAGATCTGGATTATTCTGATGTATTGGATTCCTTTGAAAAAACTCTAAATCCGTTATTTTTTGAAAAGTATGATGTATATCCGTACCAAATTCAAGTCAAATATCAAAATATTGGTTTTATTTGCTGTGAAGGAAAAATATCTTCTGATACCCTTATGTTGACCCAGAAATGTGAACCGTTTAACGGGGAATATAATGTGTCTTCTATGTTAAATCTTTTAAATAAACCGTTATATAATTGGGCTAAAGAAATGGGACTTCAAGAGTTCTATTTCTCAATAGAAGTGATTCCGGATTTTTTTGAAAAAAAAGAATGATTATTTTGTATCAATATTTTTTTTGTCTGTAACATAAATTTATTCATGAAAATTATTTCATCCATCATCTTTGCATTTCTTATTGCCGCTTGTTCCCATCCGGTAAAAGTTTCCTTATCGAATACGGAATTACTGGATAAGATCAAGGGGGGATGGGCCGGGCAGACCATCGGCTGTACTTACGGCGGACCTACGGAATTTCATTACAAGGGGAGGATCATTCCCGATTCGGTGGATATTCCCTGGCCGGACGGTTATATTAAATGGTATTTCGGGCATTTCCCCGGACTGTACGACGATGTATATATGGATCTGACTTTTGTGGATGTGTTCGACCGATACGGGATAGATGCCCCGGCCGATTCATTCGCAATGGCATTTGCAAAAGCCGGATATACCTTATGGCATGCCAACCAGGCAGCGCGGTACAATATCCTGAACGGAATGATGCCGCCTGAGTCCGGACACTGGCTGAACAATCCGCATGCCGACTGTATCGATTTCCAGATCGAGGCCGATTTTGCAGGGTTAATGTCTCCGGGAATGCCCAATGCGTCATCGGAGATATGTGATAAGATCGGTCATATCATGAATTATGGCGACGGCTGGTATGGCGGTGTTTATGTAGCAGCCATGTACAGCCTGGCATTCATATATGATGATGTGGAGAAAATAGTGCTGGAAGCATTAAAGACCATTCCTGAACAAAGCACATTCTATCAATGTATCCATGATGTGATCAACTGGTATTACCAATATCCCGGCGACTGGAAAAAGACCTGGGCCGACCTGGAAAATAAATGGAACCATGAAGTGGGTTGTCCGGATGGCGTTTTTGATCCTTTCAACATCGATGCCAAAATGAATGCCGCTTACATTGTGATCGGACTGTTATACGGGAAAGGTGATTTTTCAGCAACACTGGATATCTCCACCCGTTGCGGGCAGGACAGCGATTGTAATCCGGCATCTGCAGGCGGGATACTGGGTACTATGTTAGGTTACAGCAATATCCCGGAGAAATGGATGAAAAACCTGTATGAAGTAGAGGACATCGATTTTGCCTATACCAACATATCCCTGAACAGGACTTACCGGATGAGTTTTGACCAGGCCTTGCAGGTCATTGAACGGAATGGGGGAAAGATCCATGATGACCGTGTGGATATACGGATCCAACCACCCATGCCGGTACGTCTGGAACAAAGCTTTGAACATTGTTACCCCAAAGAACGACTGGCAGGTAAGCCCCTGGAAAAGGAACAGGATACCACCATCGAGTTTGACGGAACCGGCGTAGTATTGAGGGGATCGTTCAATACCACTGAATCCAGGCCCGCTGATGATTATACGGCAATACTGGAAGTGTATGTGGACGGGGATCTTTCCGGACAAATGAAATTTCCATATAATTATACGACCCGTAAAACGGAGCTTTTCTGGAAATACCAGTTACCTAATGGGAAACATTCCATCCGGATCAAATGGTTGAATCCTGAAGAAAATACCCATATCAATATCTGGGATGCATTGGTTTATTCCGACAAAATATAATTCTCCATTCTCAATTTTTAATTCTCCATTTTTCATTTTATGCGTAGAGACTTTATCAAGAAAATAGCCGCGATGGGCGCCGTAGCGGCAGCAGCACCGGTGATCGGCTGCAGCGGAACAACATCGGGAACATCACCGGTCGTGACGTCACCGGATCAGTTAATTGTCCCGAGGGCGCAGGGATTGAAAATCACGGGAACTTTCCTGGACGAGATAACTCATGATATTCCCCATCAGAACTGGGGTGAAAAAGAATGGGATGCTGATTTTGGATATATGAAAGCGATCGGTATCGATACGGTGATCATGATCCGTTGCGGATACCGGAAGTTCATCACTTATCCGTCCGAATACCTGATGAAGAAACATGCCTGTTATATGCCGTCTATGGATCTGTTGGATATGTTTTTGCGTCTATCGACGAAGCATGGGATGAAATTTTATTTTGGTTTATATGACTCCGGAAAATATTGGGATACAGGAGACCTTAGCTGGGAAATAGAAGACAATAAATTTGTGATCGAGGAAGTCTGGAAAAAATACGGACACCACAAAAGTTTTGGGGGATGGTATGTAAGTACCGAGATCAGCCGCCAGACGAAAGGAGCCATCAATGCTTTTCGTAGTATGGGACAACAGTGCAAGGATGTATCCGGGGGATTACCTACCCTGATCTCTCCGTGGATAGATGGGAAAAAAGCCGTGATGGCAGCCTCCGGTCAATTGACCAAAACCGATGCCGTATCGGTACAGGAGCATGAACGGGAATGGGGCGAGATCTTCGATGGAGTGAAAGGAGCCATCGATACCTGTGCATTTCAGGACGGTCATATCGATTATGATGAATTGGATACCTTCTTCGAAATCAATAAGAAGCTGGGCGATAAATACGGAATGCAATGCTGGACCAATGCCGAATCGTTTGACCGGGATATGCCGATCAAATTCCTTCCCATTAAATTCGATAAACTGAGAATGAAGCTCGAGGCTGCTGCCCGTGCCAGATATGATAAAGCGATCACCTTTGAATTTCCGCATTTTATGAGTCCTCAGTCGGCTTATCTACAGGCAGGACATTTATATAACCGGTATAAGGATTATTTCAACATCACCTGATCAAAGATATGGACAGGCGTAATTTTATAGGATTGAGTATTGCAGGAGGAATGCTGGCGTCTTTTCCTGCGCTGGCGTCTGCTTCTTCCGGACCGAAAGTACGTAAAGGGAAGAAGGAGATGGCTGCCGACCTTGTGGTTGCGGGAGGTGGCATGGGCGGATGCGCTGCAGCATTGGCCGCATTAAGGAACGGGTTGAGTGTGATCATGACCGAAGAGACCGACTGGATAGGAGGACAGGTCACCCAGCAGGGCGTACCCCCGGATGAACACCCTTGGATAGAAACACATGGGGCAACGGCCCTCTACCGTGATTTCCGGAACAGGATACGTGATTATTACCTACGCAATTATCCGTTGACAGAGGAAGCGCGTAAGGTTAAATACTTAAATCCGGGTAACGGCGCTGTTTCCCGTTTATGCCATGAACCCCAGGTAGCGCTGGCGGTTTTGTATGAAATGCTTTATCCTTTTATCAGTACCGGAAAATTATCGGTGCTGTTGGATACCAGGATCAGGGGTGCGGATGTTGCAGGAAACAGGGTCAGGTCATTGAAAGCTGTTCATCTCCGGACGAAGGAAGAAATAGGATTGACTGCACCGTATTTTGTGGATGCTACTGAATTAGGCGACCTGCTTCCGTTGACAGGAACAAAATACCGGACAGGTGCAGAGTCCAGGTCAGAAACCCGTGAATTGCATGCTCCGGAAAA
>JAISOY010000083.1 GCA_031275285.1 Bacteroidales bacterium
AGATGACGAATATACACACTGGAATTGTCCCGATACTGAATGGGTTACTACTCTTTCCGACTTGGTTAATCCGAAAAAAATAATCCAAAAGAAAGACGATTTTGATGAGGATTGGTTACGTTTACGTTATTATAAAAAATGGGAGGAACCGAAGAAAATTGGCAAGGATAAATATTTCGGACGAAGAAAAGATGTTTTCTACCTGATAGAAAGTTATTTGGTTAGAAAAACAGATAAGTTAAATATTATTAAGTATTTAGAAAATAGAAATCTTTGGGGTAGACAGATGCCTGAACGTCGTGACGAACATTCATTGCTGTTTAATCGCGAAAAATTTTGGTCTCCCGCTTATCTTGATACTTACCAGAGTAACAAACGAATATGGTATACGATTCCTGATACCTCTTATAAAGTTTTAGTTACAACCGAAGCCGCAAATGGAGGTATAGAAAATGATAAATCGGGAGCTTGCGGTTCATATCGTATTCCTTGCAAATATATCTTTGAAAAAATGCAGCTTCAATATGCACCAGTTGATGGCCTTTTAAAAAATATGGAAGGAGAAATTATTGTATTTAACCATAATCTTAGAGGAGTTCTCATCAAAAAGAAGGGTTTAATTCAATTCTTAAATGAAAATAAATTGGAAATTATTTGGACGGTACTTGGTGAAAAGCTTTCATTTATTGATGATAGAAATGAAGAATCATATTTTAAAGTTCCTTGTGGCGTCTTTTGGCTGAATGAGCATGGTAAAATGGAAGGCGAATTAAAAATGTACGATAGGTATTGAGATATGGAATTATATTGTTATCAGGCAGAATGTGGCGATGCCTTACGCATTAGATATATTGGGGATGACGGGAATCCGCATAATATTTTTCTTGATTCGGGATACGAACGAACATTCAGATATGTTCTTCAACAAGAAATAAATTCACTTATTGATAGTAATGAATCAATTGATTTATGGATTATTTCCCATATCCATGATGATCATATTGGCGGAGCAATAAAATATTCCAAATCGGTAAATGATTCGGAGACTAAAGATATAGTAAAGACTTGGTTTTATAATCCGCCTCGAAAATATTCGATTCCAAAAAACAATAATGATGATATCAGTTCGGCAAAAAGTATCCGACAGGGGGATTTGCTCTATGATTTTTTGTTACAAACCAATAAACTTCCGACATTCGATATAACGACAAACTTATCATGCCAGAATTTATTTGGATTAAAAATGTATATTCTTTCTCCGACTTCAACCACTATAACAGAGCTTCGAGAAAAATATAAAGATGGTAGATTGTTGGTCAGGAATGAAATAGATACTATTAGCAGCACAAAGGCAGCATCAATATTTGATTATGATAGATTGTTAGAGTCTTTTGATTTGAATAACTTTGAGGAAGATGATTCATTGGAAAACAGAAGTAGTATTTCTTTACTGTTTGAATTTGAAGATAAAAAAATTTTGTGGCTGGCTGATTCGCATCCAACAGTTGTCTATGAATCGCTATCCAAGATGGGATTTTCAGAAATCAATCCATTAATTTGTGATTTTGTCATTGTTTCACACCATGCAAGCAAAGGAAACAATAGCAGTGAGTTATATCATATTATCCGATGTGATAACTATCTTGTCAGTTCCGATGGTGAAAATACACATTGTCTTCCAACAAAAGAAGCATTATCACGAATTATCAGAAACCCACGCAGGGACTTGGCAATTCCTTACAATTTGTATTTCGCATACGATACTGACAATTTAAAAAGGATTTTTCAGTCTGACACGGAAAGCGTATATCGTAAATGGAATTTCAAAACAATCTATACTAAAGATAAAAGCTTGCTTTTTCGATTGTAACACCTGCTTTTAAAAGAAAATGTTACACCCTGTTAAATTTATCCATTTCACTTTCTTTTAAAGCGTCAACAATTTTCACATAAGGTTTCATCGCTTTGTAATCACTATGCCCCGTCCATTTCATAATCACTTCCGAAGGAATACCCAAATATAGCGCATTGACAATGAAAGTACGGCGACCGCAATGAGTGGTCAACAAGTCATATTTAGGATATACTTCTTCAAACCGCTCATTCCCTTTGAAATAAATGATACGCTGTGGTTCGTTGATACCAACAATTTCGCCCAATTCTTTCAGATATACATTCATTTTCACATTAGAGATTACAGGTAAGGCTTTGTCATCTTCAAAATGATAATCAGCATATTTTTCCAGAATAGCACGACTGTATTTATTCAGTTCAATTTTTAACCCGTCAACTGTTTTTTGAGTTACTACTTCAATATGGTTAGGTTTTATATCTGAACGACGCAGTTTGGCGACATCAGAATAACGTAAACCCGTAAAACAAGTAAAACAAAATACATCCCGTACACGGTCAAGATATTGTTTGGATTCGGGTAATTGATAATTGAGTAATTGCATTAGTTCTTCCCACGTTAAGTGAATTACTTCTTTAGAATTTCCGTCTGTTCCTTTAAATTTTGGTCTGAATGAATCATGAAGTGTACCTGAATAATACCCTTTCTTGTGTGCCCACCTCAAAAGCCAACGAACAAAAGCTACATTCTTACTGATTGTAGTATTACGCATACCCAAATCAAACAGGTACTGTACGAAATTTTGCAAGTCTGATTCCGAAATAGTTGAAATATCAATATCCTTGTTAAAATTAGTCAAATGCACATTCAAAGTTTTAAATTTCGCATAAGTAGAATTTGTCCAATTGTTTTGACGTCCCATTGTCTTGGTAAATTCGTCAATATAGTCGGAAATAGAGCGCTTAATCTCAATTTCAAAGTTATCATTGTCTATGCCATTCATTTTATTAAAAACGTCTCTATACTCTTGTGCAGTAGGGATATGGTTGTTAACCTCAAAAGATTTGAAAACGTCGTCCACTAATTTTTCCAATCGCTGTATTTCATTATTTATCACTGTAGCCGATATTTTCTTTTTACCATGCGTAGTCCCTACTTTACATCGTTGTGCTTCCTTAATCCATTTCGATAATTCCACACGGTAACCCACATTAAAGGCTACAATCGTATCCTTATTATACCGAATCCTCAATCTTACTTTTGCATCGGATTTGTAACCGTCTTTTTCGTTTCCTTCTTTATCCAAAAAGAACAAACATTTTCTCTTTATATCCATATCAAAAAAACTTAGTCCCTACTGTGCAAAAATAGGGACTAAAAATGAGATATGCAAGGACTTTTTGTGATATTTTATTTATTTGTAAAAATCATAAAAAGCTATAATACAGAGATATTTATGTGAAAATGAATTTTTATGATATTATGTGAATGGAGCCGTCAGCTCCACCAGAAGGTAAATCAAAACAAAAAACTCGCGAAATCAATGATTTGCGAGTTTTTTGTTTTGATACAAATAGCAAAAAATTCAAATAATAACATTCTCTAGGTGGCCAATTCGGTTACCTTGAAATAACAAAACTTTGGTAACCGAATTTCATTCGAACTCAAATCGTGCTGTGAAATCACCTTTGAATTTATCCGCGACGGTTACGAAATCATCAGTGCTACGACTTGCAGGAATATAAGAAAACATCAATCACATATTATCCTGTCACACATTGTTTCGACGATCTCGAAACCGAAGGTACCCTGAAATATTACAGCAAACAATGCAACGTAATGGGCGAAATACTACTTCATGTTATGACTATTTTACCTCCAACTACATGTAAATCAAAACTCTACCAACCTCTTCGCCTCCGAACTCGAAAACAGTTACAACAACTGTGTCTGTTCCTACATTAGGGAAATAATTAACTTAGATAGCTTTTGATGAGATATCGAAGGATAAATGTATATAATGTTGCCAATAAAAATTAATAATTTATATTTGCAAAAGGATACAGATTTCGTATCTGTTTGCAAATAAAATAATGAGTATTCGATGACATACAATTATTTAGATAAATATTTGGTGAAAATACGTTCGAAAGGACGTTATTCATTCACAATAAAAAAATTACAGGAGGAATTTAATGTGTCTTATCGAGCTATCAAACAGAACCTTTACAGGTTAAAATCCAAAAATGAAATTGCACAGGTTCGTCAAGGTTTTTATGTCGTCATACCACCAGAATATTCCAAGCTGGGAATGTTGCCTCCCTACCTGTTTATCGGCGATTTGATGAAATCACTGAATAAACCTTACTACGTAGGATTGTTGTCTGCAGCTGCATTAAACGGAGCTGCACACCAGCAGCCCATGGAGTTTTTTGTTATTGTGCAAACTCCTGCCCCACGGAGCATTAACAACGAAAAACTGAAAATTTCTTTTTTCTCAAAGAATATCTGGGAGCAGGATGATATCGTGAAGAAAACAACAGATGCAGGATATATCAACGTTTCTTCACCCGAATTAACCGCATTGGATTTATTGGCGTATACCGATAAAATAGGACTGAACAGAGCGACAACGGTATTGCAGGAGTTAGCGTCAACAATGAAGGTTTCGGCACTCTCGAAAACTGCAAAGAAATATTCTCATACGCCAGTAATTCAACGATTAGGCTACATTCTGGATAAAATATTGGGCGAAGAAAAATTGGCAGAAGCATTATTGAAAGTCCTGAATGACAGAAATGTCGTTCCTGTGTTATTATCCACTCAGAAAGAGAGAAAAGGTGAAACAGATACAATGTGGAAGGTAGTTAAAAACATGGAAATAGAAAGTGATTTATGATACCCCGGAGATATATAGAAGAATGGAAAACACAAGCACCTTGGCCAAATGACGCACAGGTGGAACAGGATTTGGTAATAGCAAGGGCTTTGGTCGAAATGTTTTCGGATGATTTGCTGAACCGCACTCTGGCTTTTCGAGGTGGGACCGCTTTACACAAGCTCTATTTGCAGCCTCAATCCCGTTATTCCGAAGATATTGACTTAGTACAAATTAACTCGGAACCGATCAATCCGATACTCAAACAAATTCGTGAACGACTTTCTTTCTTCGGTACCAAGCGAACAGTAAAACAACACATCCACAACAACACCATCATTTACCGATTTGAGACAAGTACACAGCCCATCATTAACATGCGGTTGAAAATTGAAATCAATACCCGTGAGCATTTTGATGTACTCGGGTTAAAACAAATTCCCTACAAAGTGGAAAACACATGGTTTTCTGGCGAATGTATGCTGACAGGTTATGAATTGGAAGAATTATTGGGAACCAAGTTGCGTGCATTGTATCAACGTCGCAAAGGTCGTGACCTGTTCGATTTATATTGGGCAATAGCGCATCAAAATGTCGATACCGAAAAAGTTATTCGTTGCTACAAAACTTATATGCAACATTCCGTTGATAAACCGCCCACACAAAAGCAATTTCTTGCCAACATGGAAGAAAAGATAATTGACAAAGAATTTTTGGAGGATATTCACATCATATTGAAACCAGGTGTTGAGTATGATAATTTGGAAGCTTGGGAAGTAGTGAAAAAGGAATTGATTGAAAGAGGTTAAACTGAAAAAATATCAGACAATAGAAATATATACGCTTCTTAATAGCCTATTTGTTAGTGCTTTGTTTCTTATAATAGTGAATTGATCACTCACTTTATGAAATTATTTTGATAAGAATTTATTTAATCCTCATTTTTCATCATTAGTTTTCTTATGTTTGTAAGGTTTTATATTATCCTATCCTATTATAATAAATATTAAAACAATACTTTTATCATTCAACGATTTGATATCGATCTGTTTGTCAGCGACGGTCATTCATACTTGTCGACAGGTTAATAGTTTGATAGAAAAACTTGCAAAGGAGAGCAAATTCTTGGTGTTATCTAATATTTTTCATTGATGGACATAACAATCTATGAAGTAAAGCAAAAAAGAG
Source organism: Bacteroidales bacterium (assembly GCA_031275285.1). Classification (NCBI taxonomy): domain Bacteria; kingdom Pseudomonadati; phylum Bacteroidota; class Bacteroidia; order Bacteroidales; species Bacteroidales bacterium. The sequence goes on from JAISOY010000083.1 coordinate 5,919, forward strand.
ACCTGAAAAAATTTGTCAGGTTCCCGTTTAAACTATATGCAACCTGTAGCAACTGGGTCCCGCCCATTATTGCGGATGAAATGTCCACATTGCGGAAAGATATAAACCCGGCATTTGACTATTGCGAAGCCAAATACTGGCTGGCTTATAAAGGTAAGGAAATAGTAGGGCGGATAGCAGGTATCATCAACCACCGAGCAATTGAGAAATTCAGGAAACGTTCATTAAGGATAGGTTGGGTGGATTTTATCGACGACTATAATGTGTCCGAGGCGTTATTTTCAGCGGCAGAAGATTGGGCGAAAGAAAAAGGATTGATCGAAACACACGGACCGCTGGGCTTTACTGATATGGATAATGAAGGTTTATTGGTTGAAGGTTTTGAAAACCTGCCGACAATTGCCAGTATATATAATTACCCGTACTATGAAAATCATTATGTGAAATATGGGTACCAGAAAGATGAAGACTGGCTACAGTATAAAATTGACTTTACAAGGCCTGTGCCGGATAAAATTGAAAGAATTAACAAACTGATTATTGAAAGGTACAATCTTAAAGTATTGAAGTTTTCATCCACAAAAGAGATGTTGGGTCGTGCAAAGGAAGTGTTTGATGTTTTGAATACATCGTTTTCCAATCTTTATGGTTTTGTTTCGCTAACAGATAAAGAGATCGATTACTACGTAAAGCAGTATTTCTCATTTATCAATCTCGAATATGTTTGCCTGGTTGCCGACAGTAATGATAAGATTATCGGTTTCGGTATCAGCATGCCTTCTTTGTCCCGGGCTATGCAAAAGGCTAAAGGACGACTTTTCCCGTTTGGTTTTATTCATTTGCTAAGAGCACTGAAAAAGCGTGATACTATTGATTTATACCTGAATGGGGTATTGCCCGAATGGCAAAAAAGAGGAGTTCATTCAATATATTACTCTGAAATGAATAATGCATATTTACGGAATAAAATTCCGGTAGGCATAACGAATCCTCAGCTTGAAAGCAATGCAGGTGCGATTTTGGCCTGGAGGGATTATAATAAAGAATTGTACTTCAGAAGAAGAGCGTACAGTAAATCAATCGGGTAATATTCAATCTCCTGAGGATTTTATTGCTACTGAATGTGTTATATATTACCAAATGATATGAAAAATCGTTGGGTATGGTTTTCTGTTGCTACGGTAAAATTGAATTTACCAATTCTTTAAAAGACATGTTGTAGAAAATATTGACGCGATGATTCTAATTGAGTGATTCGATAAAGAAGAACTGTGAGGTGAAGCCAAAGGATGATTGTGGATTATGCTTATGACATAGAAACATTGAATAGATCCGACTTCAAAATTATCCATCGAACACGCCACTTATTTGCATCAAAACTCAAAACTAACTTTCTCTATAGTCTAATGGGGTCATGCCGGCATACTGTTTAAAAAAACGCCCGAAAAAGGACGGATTAATAAAATTTAACTCTTCTGAAATCTGTACAACTGTTAAGTCAGAGGTCTTTAACAGGACTTTTGCTTCGAGTATTACAGCATCAATGATCCATGAATTAATAGATCGTCCGGTTATATTTTTCAATGTTTTTGATAGATATTTAGTCGTAATACATAATTTATCCGAGTAGAATGAGGCACTTCTTTCTTTTTTGTGATGCTCTCTTAATAACCTGATAAACTTCTCTACGATGATTTCTCCCCTTGTAGTATATTTTATGATATTACCGGTTTTAGATTCAGAATATAAAGAACCAATTTGTACGATGAGCGAATAGATCAAACCCTTAACGACCTCTTCTTTATATATGTTATCTTTTCGGCCATAAGATTCTAGAATAAAAGCATGGAATTTCATTAAATATTTCATATCCTCATCCGATATAACCAGGCAAGGACAATTTCTTATTCTGTCAAAAACGTCGAAATCAGTAGGTAAGGAGGTGATAAAGTCAATAGAGAAAAATAAATTTTCGACAAAATCATCCTCAGAACTTTCCATTGGCTCAACGATCTGGTCCGGAAGGATGGTAAAAATGGTATTTGGTTTTAAAAAATACTCTTTATAATCTATTTTGACTCTCGATGTCCCCTTAGAGCATATCCCGAACAATATTCCTTTTAAAAGGAAAGGGTGTTCGAGTGAAATATCCGAAGGAGATGAGGAATTTGTAAATACATAATTTCGAACCGTTCCCGATTGAGGATCTAATAAACCGTCTAATGATACTATAGATAATTGTTTCCGCATATTATAAAGATAGTTAAGGATAACTAATGAGATGTCTTTTCAAATTAAAACAATATTTACTACTGCTTTTATATCAAAATTAATTCACAAAGCGACATTTAGAACGTTTCTGGAACTATTCAGGTATTAAATCAGGAGAGCAAAAGCCCAATATTTGTAACGGAATAAAGCAAGAATAGTTTTTAGTGCATGGCATTATAGTCTTTTTTTAATGGATTATTTGGTAAGGTGCCATCATTGTAAGCTTACTTATAAATATTTTGTAACAGAACTAAAACTTAAATTGTATGAACAGATGTAAGGCATCACAATACCGACAGGAAAATGTGGATAATTTAATATGGCGGGTAATTAAACTTTTCATCAAACATAAAAGGCAGATCTTGGAAAGATTTGCCCTTACATGTCCTCAATATGAAATTCTTTCCGCATTATATTATTATTCCGATAATAAAACAGAAATATATCAGATTGACCTGTCTGAAAGAACAGAAATTGATCCACTCACCACTTCGATCATTTTACGTGGTTTTCAGGAAAAAGGCTTGATAACACTACATCACAACAGTATGGATACCCATATTGTCATTGTTGAGTTTACTGAAACCGGAGTGGAATTATTCGAAAACGTTTCGAAGCAGATGAAAAAGTTAACCGACCATGTATATCAGGGTATAAACATGGATCGTCTCATACCACAGTTAATAAAACTATCAGATAAATTTAATAATTTAATTTAAGAAGATCATGAAAACTAATAGAATATTTTATGGAGCAGTAGTTTTTGCCATGTTTGTCTCCTGTGGAAACAAACAACAGGATGCATCTCAGGCAAACCAATTGGTATATCCTACAGAGATGTTGAAAAAGTGTGATGCTCAATCACAGGTTGTGTATCCTGTGTCGATTAAAGGGCAGGAAGACATTGAAATACGTCCCCGTATCGATGGCTTTATCGATGCTATTTATGTAGATGAAGGTTCGGCAGTGGAAAAAGGACAATCACTTTTCAGGATCAATTCGCCACAGGCCGAACAGACCCTTACTACCGCAAAAGCATCGTTGATCAGTGCACAGGCGCGGGTAAATACGGCAAGAATAAATGTAGAGAGAGTAAAACCTTTAGCCGAAAAAGGAATTATTGGTGAAGTCCAACTGGAAACAGCCAAAGATTCTTACCAGTCGGCATTGGCCGATATGGCACAGGCAGAAGCTGCACTTAAAAATGCACAGGCAACTGTTAGCTGGACGAATGTGACCGCTCCCGTAACAGGTTTTGTCGGTGCATTACCCTATCGTCAGGGAAGTCTGGTGAATTCATCCAATGTGCTCACTACCGTTGCCAATACAGGTAATGTATTTGCCTATTTTTCATTAAATGAAAAGGAATTAAGGGCTTTGATGAATGATCTTGAAGGGACCACCCAGAAAGAAAAGATCAAAAATATACCGCAGGTGTCATTAATCCTTGCCGACGGGACTAAATATCCGGAAAAAGGAACAGTAGAAACCATTACAGGAGTACTGAATGCAAGTACCGGATCAGCCAATATAAGGGCCGAATTCCCTAATGAACATGCTGAATTGAAAAGCGGAACAAGTGGAAGTATCATTATTCCCCGCACATTACACAATGTCTTTCTTATTCCCCAGAAAGCCACTTTTGCCCAACAGGATAAGACGTTGATCTTTGTTGTACAGGGCGATTCTGTGGTGCAAAAAGTAATATCGGTTGTCCCGATAGCCGGCGGGAAAAGTTATGCGGTAACCGACGGATTAAAGGAGGGGGAAAGGATCGTCACCGATGGCATTGTCACATTGAGCCATGGTAAGAAAATAGAATTCAAATAATCTTAATTTCCGGAAACCATGTTAAAATTATTCATAGGAAGACCTGTATTATCTACCGTAATATCTATTATTATCGTAGTACTAGGCTTCATCGGTATCGTATCGCTACCGGTTGAAATGTACCCGGATATTGCACCACCCACTGTACAGGTGGAAGCACAGTATCCCGGAGCAAATGCGGATGTGGTGATGAATAGCGTGATCATCCCACTGGAAGAACAGATAAACGGCGTGGAAGGAATGACCTATATGACTTCTACGGCATCAAATACCGGTATTGCCAGTATCTCTGTGTTTTTTAAAAAGGGTATTGATCCCGATATTGCAGCAGTAAATGTTCAGAATCTGGTTGCCCGGGCCACATCACAATTACCTGCTGAAGTAAATCAGATCGGTGTTTCGGTGAGGAAACAGTTGAGTAGTTATATCCTGATGATCTCGTTGTCTTCCTCCAATGAGGATTATGACGGACAGTTTATCCAGAACTATGCCAATATCAATCTTATTCCCCAGATAAAACGTGTTTACGGTGTTGGAGATGCGATGGTATTAGGTGCTAAGGACTATTCAATGCGTGTGTGGCTCAAGCCCGACGTAATGGCATCATATAAAGTAAATCCGACAGAAGTGATTGCGGCATTACAGGATCAGAATATTGAAGCAGCACCCGGGGAACTGGGACAGAATAGTGACCAGACTTACCAGTATACACTGAAATATACCGGAAGATTAAAAACGGTAGAACAATTCGATGATATCATTATCCGTTCAGAGGGTGGTCATATTCTACGATTGAAGGATGTGGCCGATATTGAGTTGGGATCGTTGAATTACAGTCTTATCAGCCGGACAAACGGGAATGAGTCCGTTTTTATGGCCGTTAGTCAGACCGCCGGATCCAATGCCCAGGACCTGATCAATAATATAAAGAATGTGATCAATGAGGCGTCCCTGACATTCCCTCCCGGATTGGAAGTGACTTATATGGTAGATGTCAATGAGTTTTTAGATGCCTCCATGCGGAAACTGATCCAAACATTTATTGAAGCCCTGTTATTGGTATTTCTGGTAGTATTTATTTTCCTGCAAAGCGGAAAATCGACACTTATACCGGCTATAGCAGTTCCTGTCGCCATTATCGGTACCTTTTTTTTCCTTCAGGTATTGGGTTTTTCCATCAATATCCTGACCCTGTTTGCCCTTGTTCTTGCCATTGGTATTGTGGTGGATGACGCCATTATTGTGGTGGAGGCAGTACATGCCAAGATGGAAGCCGGCGAAACGGATCCGAAAAAAGCCGCATTGGCTGCGATGACCGAAATAGCGCCTGCTATTGTAGCTATAACACTGGTGATGTCATCGGTATTTATTCCGGTTAGCTTTATTGGCGGTACAAGCGGTGTGTTTTTTAGGCAATTTGGCCTGACGCTGGCCATTTCGATCCTGATTTCAGCAGTAAATGCACTTACCCTGAGTCCAGCCCTTTGTGCCTTATTCCTTAAACCGCAACATGGCGGAACGAAAAGGAATTTTGTACAGCGTTTCTTCTATTATTTTAATATATTATTCGAAGCAGGTACTGCAAAATACAAATCATCGCTGGTTTTTCTGGGCAAAAAAAATCATCAGTGGATAGCTGTGGGTGTTGTGCTACTGTTTTCGGTAATATTATTCGGTATCATGAAAAAATTACCGACAGGTTTTGTGCCCGCCGAGGACAGTGGAAGCATGGTTGGTCTTATATCCCTTCCTCCGGGATCATCGCTGGAAAGAACGGATTCTATCGTACAAAAAGTAATTGCGGTGACGGATGAGATTGATGCGATCGATTTTGTTACCGAAATTACAGGTGTAAATTTCATGAGTGGTGCAGGAGGTATGGCCGGTTCATATAGTACCCTGATGATCAAATTGAAACACTGGGAAGAACGTTCGATCTCCACTAATGAATTATCCGCCTTACTTACCGAAAGAACACAAGGAATACAGGGAGCTACGTTTATGTTCTTCGGTATGCCTACTTTGCAAGGATTTGGTATGAGTACGGGTGTGGAATTGAAAATGCAGGACAGGACAGGTGGTAACGTCCAGGATTTCTATAATGTTACCGAAAAATTTCTGGGTGACCTGGGGCAGCGGGAAGAAATCATGACTGCCATGACCACCTTCAATCCGAACTTTCCTCAACGGATGATTGAAGCCAATATGCCTAAAATAAAGGAAGCCGGATTGACATTAAATGATGTAATGACCACCCTGCAAGCCTATATAGGCAGTATGTACGTAAATAATTTCAATATCTTCGGCAAGCAATTCAGGATCATGCTGCAGGCACCACCCGAATACAGGGAAAAACTCGAAGATTTGAACAAATTGTTTGTCCGGGTACCATCGGGAGATATGGCTCCGATAAGCGAATTCATCACCGTAACCCCGATTACAGGACCGCAGTCCCTTACCCGGTTCAATATGTTCCAGTCGATGGATGTTACCGTGATACCCGATTATACCAAAGGATACAGTACGGGTGATATTATCGGCATTATTGATGAATACTCGAAAGAATCACTCCCAAGTGGGTATGGCTATGAATATTCAGGGATGACACTCGAAGAAACCAATCAAAGTTCCCAGATCATCTTCATATTTGCCATCTGCCTTATCTTCGTTTACCTGCTTTTATCAGCGCTGTACGAAAGTTACATTATCCCCTTATCGGTATTGTTTTCATTACCGGTAGGATTAGCGGGTGTGTTTATCTTTTTAATGATTTTTGGAGTACATATCGGTATTGTAAACAATATTTATGTACAGATCTCCATCATCATGCTGATCGGGCTTTTGGCCAAAAATGCCATCCTGATTGTCGAATATGCCATTCAACGGCGCCAGCAGGGTCAAGGTATTGTTGAGGCGGCAATTAATGGAGCAGTTGCACGTCTCAGACCGATCCTGATGACATCCTTTGCATTTATATGCGGACTTTTGCCGCTGATGTTTGCCAATGGTGCCGGCGCATTGGGCAACCGGTCTATCGGCATCAGCGCTGTCGGAGGAATGCTTTTCGGTACCCTGATTGGAATATTGGTGATACCCACATTATATGTACTCTTCCAAACCCTGCAGGAACGTTTCATTAAAAAAGAACCGGTATCAAATAATCAATTAACAGATAACGATCATGAAAAGTAAATATATAACAGGAATAGCTTTATTGGGGATAATTATCTCCATAGGAATGACCTCCTGTAAGGTGAAAACCAGATATAAAACCCCGGAGGTCAATACAGAAAATATGTTCAGGGACATGGATCCGGCAGATTCTGTCACCATTGCAGATATCCCATGGAGGGAATACTTCAAGGATAATCATTTACGGGCTTATATTGAAGAAGCAATCAATAATAACTTCGATATGTTGATTGCTGCCGAACGGATTAAGCAAGCTGAAGCAGCCTTAGGAGTTGCCCGTGCTGCCTATTTTCCCGATATCGCAGTTGCAGGACAAGTCGAACAAAACAGGTTAAGTAATGCGGATCCGCTGACAGGTATACCAAAAGACAAGAAAGGGCTGGCGTATCATACGGAAAATTATTCCCTGGGCATCGCCACAAGTTGGGAATTGGATATCTGGAACAAAATACGTCAGTCGAAGGCTGATTACGCCGGGATGTTAAACAGTTATGCCGGTCGGGCGCTGGTTCAGACTTCGCTGATTTCAAATATGGTCAATACCTATTATTCATTATTGGCATTGGATGAACAGTTGAATGTAACCCAACAGATGATCATGTTGATGGAAGAAAATCTGGTATCCACCGAAGCTTTGAAAGAAGCCGGGATGCTCACCGGTGCAGCCGTGGAACAAACCCGTGCGGCATTGTATAGTACCCGTGCTTCCGTACCCGACCTGAAGTCCAATATACGGCAATTGGAAAATACGATCTGTACATTGATGGGACGTAAGCCTGATCTGATTGAAAGATCGACCCTTCCGGAGCAAATTGTTCCGGATGGACTGGCTTACGGCATACCTGCCCAGATGCTCGCCAGGCGTCCTGACGTATATCAGGCGGAATTATCCTTTCGTTCCGCATTTCATCTGACTCATATTGCCAGGTCGAACCTATATCCGAAAATAACAATAAGTTCCGGTATATTAGGTTTTTCTACTGTTAATTCACTAAGTAATTTTTTTAAATCAGACCATTTCTTTTCTTCAATAACGGGAGGTATTACACAACCCTTATTTGCGCGCAGACGATTAACAGCTCAGTTGAAAACAGCCAAATCAGATCAGCAGATTGCATTGCTGACATTTGAAAGGAGGGTTCTGGAAGCAGGTCAGGAAGTATCGGATATTATGTATGTCTTCACTTCCTCGCAGGAAAAGGAAGAAAATCGAATCCAACAGGTTGAATCATTGAATAAAGCAGTGTATTACACCCAAGAATTGCTTAAAGCCGGCGAGGCCGATTATCTGGAAGTATTGACAGCACAACAGGGGCTGTTACAGGCGCAATTGAGCCAGATAAATGATCATCTGCAACAACTCCAGGCAACTTCAGATCTCTATCGTGCTCTTGGCGGCGGTGTTGAATAATAGTGGGGTAAACGTTTATTTTTTATGTAAAACTTTTTTCATCATATAAAGATTGAGAGGATATCCGAAAATGTAGGGTATCCTCTTTTTATATGATATTGTTCGTATACTCATTTTCTCATAGCATATTCTTTAGGGTTTTTGCCGGTATATCTTTTAAACAATTTTGAAAAATGACTTAAATTGGAAAAACCTAAAGCATAGCCAACATCAGCTATTGTCATACTTTTATCACTTTTCAACAAAGAAGCAGCCTCATTTATCCGTGCGGACAAATAATAATTATAAATGCTATCACCAAAGACCTTTTTGAATAACTGTTTCATTTTTGTTTCGCTCATTCCTATTGAATGTGCAAGCCCGTTAAGTGTGGGAGGTATACTCAGGTCATTCAATATTATTTTTTCTATGCTGAGTATCTTCTCTATATCATTCTTGTTAAAATGTATAGAATCATTAGAAGCCCGCCTTGAAAAACGAATGAAGAAATGATACATTAAATCCATTATTTTTATTTTGTAATAGAGCTTCTCCAATTTTCCATGCTCTTTATTTTCATAAAGTTCTCTTAAAATCTCTTTCATTCCTAATGTCACATTTTCCTGATAGATAAACGGTCTGTTCAGGTTGTCCGTAAAAGCAGCAAACTCCTTTGATTTCGGACCAATATTGATTATGGAAAGAAGTTTCTTTAATTTTATTTTTACAATAACATTACAAAAAGGTGTATTTGCAGAAAGCTCATCTTTTACATCGATAGTGTCATTCAGGACCTGAACATTGGATAAATAGTTCTTATCCTGTTCCAGGTAACAAATAAACCGGAAAGTAATTGAATCTTTGTTTGTATTTGTTGCTACCCTGTTGAATGTAATTGGCTCTTTTAAATTGTATGAGTGGATAATAACACGTAAATCACTGTCAATATCGATCCTTTTTGCGTATCCCTGACCAAACCGGGACGGCAGATATAATACATTATCCCTGATCTCTGAATTGAGTTTTCTGGCAAACTCGTCCATATAGCCGGAATTCCACTTAGGTCCAAATTCTATATACATTATTCCCGGTATTAAATTTTTATAACTATACTAAGTTAAATCAAAGGTAAAAAATATGTCGGATATTGATAAAAATATGTCGTATTTGTAGTTTATGATCCTATCCGGTAAAATACTTTTGCACTTGATCAAAAATATTGGATATGGGTTTTAATAAAAACAAATGGTTGGCGGTATTCATTGATATTTTCCTGTGTTTGCTATTAATGACAAGGATCATATCAGGATATTTACCCCTTATAAATAATTGGAAAACAGATGAAATCTAAAAAGAATAAGTGGTTGAATAAATTCCTTAAAGTATTTCTGTATATTTTGTTGGCTACAGGAGTAGTATATACGCTAATGCTTTATAATATATTACCTCCGGGTAATGATGAGTTGTGGGGCGGCTTACACAGGATTTCGGGGTTTGTCTTTTTAATTTTTGTCTTAGTGCATTGTATCAAAAATCGGAAATGGTATAAAGCATGGTTCACTCAAAAGCTGAAAAATAAGAAAAGCAGGCTCGCTAAATTCATATCTGTTTCTTTTGTGCTTATGCTCCTATCCGTGATGTCGGAAGATTTATTTACACAGAACCAGTTTGTTCTCATCCATATATTAATAGGATCTGTATGGATTCTGGGTATCCTGTCTCATTTTAACAGTAAAAAATACTGAAAAATATATTCCTGAGAAAACAGGTTTTAATTGAAACATTGATCTTATCAATCATTTTATAAAACATTGTAGTGTACTTTTCCATCTTTAGATAGATAGAATTTTTATTTGATTTATTCGTATGTTTGCCAATAATAAAATGATGACAATGGAGAAGAAAGAATATACCCCTGAACAGGAACAGATGGCACTTATGGCAAAAGCCCTGTCACATCCCGCGCGCATATCTATTTTACAAATGCTTTCCAAACAATCCTGCTGTTATCATGGCGATTTATCAGAAGTTTTACCTATTGCAAAAAGTACATTATCAAGACATTTAAAAGAACTAAAAGCAGCCGGATTGATACAGGGAACATTTTCACTTCCAAATATCAAATATTGTATTAATCGCCAAAACTGGGAAATAGCAAGAGATTTATTCCATTCACTATTCGATGATTAACAGCTTCAAATAAAAAATCTCACTGTTTTTTTGATAAAACAGTTCGCATGTTTGCGAACATTAAAACTATTCATATATTTGCAAAATATAAAACAAATGGGACAGTTTGTTGTAAAGTGCAATTAATCAATTAAATAATGTATGGGCATGAAAAGGAATATTATGTATGTACTGTTAGCTTTCACTTTTGTCGCTTGTGGCGGAAATTCGAATGCAAAAAATGATAAAAAGGAAAACACTCTCGGGACAGACCCCTCTATGGTGAATGTTTACTATTTCCACGGTAAGCAACGTTGTAAAACTTGTATAGCTGTAGGCGAAGTATCTGGGAAAACAACAAAAGACAACTATACCGGAAAAAATGTAAAGTTCATAGAAGTAAATACCAGTGACAAACAATTTGAAAAACTGGTTGAAAAATATCAGGTTACATGGAATGCATTAATTATAGCCAAAGGAGACAATTCTATCGACTTGACTGAACAGGCTTTTGCAAACGCAATCATTAATCCGCCGGCTCTTGAGGAAATCATTAAAGCAGAAATTGACAAAAGACTGTAATCCGGCAACGTTATGATGGAATTTCTCCAAAACCTGGTGGATGGTTCGGGCTTTCCCTTACTTACAGCGTTTTTGCTGGGATTAATGACTGCCATCAGTCCTTGCCCCCTGGCGACAAATATCACTGCTGTAGCTTATCTGAGCAAAGATATTGCCGATAAGAAGAAGGTATTGTTCAACGGGATATTCTATACCATTGGACGCATATTTTCCTATACAGCGCTTGGTATTGTATTTTTCTTTGGCGCCAGTCAGTTTCAGGTTGCCCGTTTTCTTCAGGATATAGGTGGATTGTGGTTGGGAGTGGCCCTGGTAGTTATTGGGATATTGGTGTTGGATATTATCCATATTAAAATACCTGTATTAAATAAATGGACTGCACGGTTAGGAGAAAAACCACACAAAAAAAATTATTGGAATGCATTTTTATTAGGAGTGCTATTTGCACTCGCATTTTGTCCTTACAGTGGGGTGTTATATTTTGGTGTACTCATTCCCATGACCATTGCCAGTCCGTCGGGCTTATTGCTTCCTTCCGTTTTTGCTATTGCTACAGGTCTGCCGGTAATTGTTATTGCATGTTTATTAGCATACAGTATAAGCAATGTAGGCGGTTTTTACAATAAAATGCAGGCTTTCCAAAAATGGTTTAAACGTATTGTTTCCGTAATTTTCATTGTTGTCGGAATTTATTATATCATCATAAATATTTAAAATCAAATTACCATGGAAGTAATCATATTGGGCACAGGGTGTGCAAAGTGCAAACAATTGTATGAACTTGTTCAGGAAGTCATCAATGAATCAGGGATAGATGTCAATCTCAGCAAACAGGAAGACATTATGGAGATCATGAAATACAACATAATGACCATGCCGGGATTAGTGGTTGATGGAACGGTAAAGGTCAAAGGATATGTTCCTTCAGAAAATGAGATACGAAAAGCACTGAATATTTAAAGTTATGGAACTGAAAAAAGAGCTCAGGATATTGATATGGATCATCGTTGTTTTTGCTGCGGTTTTCTTTATGCCGATTGGTAACCAGACTTTTATGACAGCAATAGCTGCCACATTGGATCTTGCTAAATGGTATGCACAAGAACATGTAGTGTTGTGTTTGTTACCGGCATTTTTTATTGCCGGGGTAATATCCGTATTTGTCAGTCAGGGAGCGGTCTTAAAATATTTTGGTGCCAACGCGAAAAAATGGCTGTCATATACTGTCGCCGGAGTATCCGGGGCTATTCTTGCAGTCTGTTCTTGCACCATACTGCCTCTTTTTTCCAGTATCTATAAACGCGGTGCCGGTTTAGGACCGGCCATTGCATTCTTGTATTCAGGTCCTGCCATAAGCATACTGTCAATTATTCTTACTGCACGAATCCTGGGTTTTGAAATGGGGATGGCACGAATGATCGGAGCAATCGGTTTTGCTATTATCATCGGTCTGATCATGTCCTTTATATATCGCAAAGAAGAAAAAGCCAAAAAGGAAGAACAGATGAATATACCTCCTGTTCCTGAAAAACGTCCGATGTGGCAAACTACCATTCATTTTTTTTCTTTGGTACTGATACTCGTTTTTGCTAATTGGGGAGCACCTTCACCGGATGATACGGGAAGTCTTTGGTACTACATTTATTCTTATAAATGGTATATTACCGCAGGTTTGTCACTGGTACTTGCCTACTCATTGATTCATGTACTGAAAATAAAGTGGACATGGGTATTGGCAGGTATTGTAGCAACAGTTATATCTGCGTTTCTCGCATCGCATTTTGTCGGTAACCCGAAATTTGTGCCACTGATTCCTATGATTACCGGAATAATTTCATTAAGCCTGATGACTTTACTGGATAAAAGGAATGGCGAGAACAGGGAATGGACATTGTCATCATGGGGATTTGCCAAGCAAATCATCCCCTTATTGGCAGTTGGCGTACTTATTGCCGGTTTTATGCTCGGTTCTACCCATGACAATATATCTATACCGGGAGTGATACCTAATGAATGGGTGCAATGGGCTGTCGGGGGAAACTCTTTTTTTTCAAATTTCTTTGCGAGCCTTGTGGGGGCATTCATGTATTTTGCTACTCTTACCGAAGTTCCTATAATACAGGGTTTATTGGCTTCAGGTATGGGAAAAGGTCCTGCATTAGCTTTATTATTGGCCGGACCTTCATTATCTTTGCCCAATATGTTAGTCATTAAAGGTGTGCTGGGAACAGGGAAAACAGTGGTTTATGTATCGCTGGTAGTAGTGATGGCAACTATTTCAGGGCTAATATACGGAACATTCTTTTAATCATTCATACAATGGCATCTTTAATAAACATAAGAAAAATAGCACTGGAGGATGTACCGGCCATTTGCCGTATCTATAACTACTACATTGAACATACGGTCATTACGTTTGAAACATCACCTGTCTCGGAAAATGAGATGAGTCAACGGGTAAAAAGCATTATCAGTGACGGCTTTCCTTATTATGTCGCAACAATCAACGATAAAATAGCCGGTTATTATTACCTGAATAACTGGAATAACCGGTGTGCGTATGCGTTAACCAAAGAAGTCACTGTTTATCTGGATAAGGAATGTACTGGTAATGGTTTGGGAACACTTTTGTACCAACATCTTTTCGAAAATCTGGATAAAGAAAAAGTCCATGTACTCATTGCCGGGATCTGTATTCCAAATGAAAAGAGTGTACGGTTACATGAAAAATTCGGTTTCAAACAGGTGTCCAACATGAAAGAAATAGGACGAAAGTTTGATGAATGGCGAGACGTCGGACACTGGCAACTGGTTATGACCTGATCATACACTATTCAAATCGTTTGGTTATTTACTACGAATTATTTTTCATCTGCCGGTGGTCTTATAAACAAACCGCTGATCTGTCCCTGTTTATTGAAAGTAAGTTGCAAAGTGATGTTCTTTTGAGAAAAATGGCAGGGGATCATCAATATATCATATTCTTCACGGGTAATTGCCTTTACATCAGTATCCGCTTCTTTAAATTTTCCATTGAGTGTAATCAGCTGTGTCCATAGCATTCTCAGCTTATTACTATTTACCCCTTCCTTCATTTTTTCATCAAAATATAGAATAATCCTCCCGTAATCACCACTATTGAGATATCCTATTACCTTACCTGCTGTTTGTTGAATCGTTTGTCCTTCAGGTATCCGGAATTCTTCTGCTGTTAACAAGGCCTGTTTTGTCGTTACGGAATCTTCGGATGTGATGATGGTTTTTTCGTTGCTACTGAAGAACAAAAAATTTCCTCCCAGCAACAATATGAAAATGCATTTGGATATGATCTCTGCTACAAGCAAAGCGCCAATGAAGACAATGTTGCCACGTGTACCTCTTATGTTGCATGACACGATGAACGCATGATACATCAACGTAATCATCCAGACAACGAATATGAAACAGATAACGACAAAAATGGCTGTTTGCAACATATCGAATATGCTTTCAGGCACAATCGGAAGAAATCCGACCAGGGCGAGAAATAACATCGGGGCCCTTGATAGGGCCATGGTGCCTGCAATATCAATGGGGCGTATTTTTGATCTGGAAAAAAGAGCTCCTGCCAGCCACATAACGATAAATACTGAAATAAGATTAATGGCCTGTGCGGCAAATGCCTCTGCAAAACTGTGGGAAAGAGTGTGTACATCCAGTACCCCGTCAAAAAACATATGGTTTATTTTTCCGAATATGGCGGTAGCCAACATGATAACTATACCTAAACCTAATGCTCTCCATCCGGCAATTTTTTGAAAGGGGTTGACCAGCCATTTAGTACTCATGATCTTAATTATTAATCGTTTTACGTATGTGAATAAAATATTATTTTGTCTGTTCCAATATCCAATCTGAAATGTCTTCCAATACAACGGGCGAAAAAGTCTGTTCTATAATAGCATACTCACTGGGTGATCCCGTTTCACATTCCTGGAATAAATGATTAAGGCCCGGGTATTCTTTTACGGTAACTTTGTCATTTCCGCCTTTTTCCAAAGCATTTTTGATAGCACTGAGGTTTCTTTCCGATGGTACCTGTAAATCTTTTTTACCATTTAATGCAAATACGGGACAGGTTACTTTCTGTAGAATGATAGATGGGTCATATTTGATAAAATACAACATCCATGGGTTGGTAACACTCATTACAGCTTTATTTATCTGATCTTCAGCTGTGCTCTCCTGATCGCCCAAAGTGATCTTTCCCGATTTAACGGCCTCGGAAATGATATTTTTTATATCTTTTTTTAGATCGGCCACAGATCCGGAATTATTGACAATACATTCATAAACGGTGGAATTGATTTCTGAAGATTGTCTGATTTCTTTTTCAGGCACACCTGATGCTTTGGCGATCAGTTCCGTTTGCATCAACAAAATGGAATCACCACGAATCCCGCTTCCGGCAAGTAATATAATAAAATCCACATCTTTGGATTTGACGGCTACCATCGGTGCAATGATACCACCTTCGCTATGGCCGATCAATCCTATTTTTTTATGGTTGATTTCTTTTCTTGTTTTCAGGTAGGTAATCGCACTTTCAACGTCAGTAGCCAGGTCTTCGGTGGTGGCAAGGGAAAAATTACCGGTAGATTGGGCTGTCCCACGATCGTCGTACCGCAATACGGCAATTCCGTTACGGGTCAGATAATCTGCTATTACGAGGAACGGCCTGTGATTCAATATCTCTTCGTTCCTGTCCTGAGCACCGCTACCCGAAATCAATATTACGGCAGGGAAATTACCTTTTTCTTTCGGAATAGTTAAAGTTCCTGCCAGGGTAATATCCGCATGGTCGTTCCTGAAAGTAATATCTTCGGAAGAATATGGATAGGGTTTCACAGGATCCTGGGGCCTTTTTACCGTTTTTATATCTGTTATTTCCCGATACAGGTTCAGTGGGATTTTAAACCCGTTCTGCTCAAAAATCCCTATAATTGAATCATTCTGCCATTCCCCTTCGTATTTCAGTCCGATATTGGGCATTCCCAGGGATAATCTGGAGCCGTCGAACACAATCGTGGTGACAGGAATGTCATTCGCTTTCTGATCCGGACTATCCATGGTGGCGGATAATTTATTATCCGTCTCCCGGATATGAAAAATAAGTCTTAGGTTGCCCATGAGGCTATTCCATTGTCCGGTAATTATATTGTTTTCAGACAATGCTGTTACAGCTTTCAATCTTGAAAAGACATTCCGCGTTTGCCCCGGATCTTTAAAATTGAAATAATAAGCCTGTCCGCCTTGGTCAATCATCCTGATTACCGGATTCATATTCCCTTTCAGGCTGAGCCTTACTTTTTCGCCAGTGGTTAGTTGATAATTTCCACGCTGCACGCCCGGCATCCCGAAACCATTTGTACGCATGCTTATGGCCGGCATTTCTTCCCGGGTAATGGTGTCTGTTTTTGTAATTTCATTAATAGGAATTTGTATTCCATACAGACCACTCATTTTGAAAACATCCTCATTGATACTCACTTTCGGATCCCGGTATCCTATCCATATCAACAATAAGACAAGGCCTATAACAACATAAGGTATGGTCCGGAATACCCGTTGCCTGGTTCCGGTTTTTCCGGTCATTAAATCGGATATCTCCTGTTGTCCGGTTTTTTCCGCAATTTTATCGATGATCAACAGATCATCCGGAGCTACTACATAACGGATATGATCGGTAGCTATGATTGCCAGATGATTGGAACGTCTTGCGAACAGGTGTAATTCAGGATGGCCCTTGGTTGAGAATAGTCCGAACCGTCCAAAAGGGCCAGAATAGCCGAAGGAACGCCACATCTTTTTCTCCTCGGCATCTGTCATGAAACGGACTGCTTTTATCTTATCCAGCGGGATATGGATATTTCCGACATATCTTTTAATAATAAAATCTTTATCTGTAAGTACATATTGGTTAGGCGTACATGCCAATCCTGCTACTGATATACTAAGAAACAGGAAAAACAGGATGCACCAGTGAATATTTTCTACTATGCCATATTGAATATATTCCGGGAAAAACAACCATCCGAATATAATAACAGGTAAAATACCTAATAAAAAGGTCAGGACCCATGTTTTTTTATCCTGGGTAGATGGACTGATGTACAAAATTGTATTTTTCATTTGCTTTATATTTTGCTTTTAAGACCAGGTATGATGTCAGAAATTGATTATTGGCTCAATCATTTTTATTTTTTTTCTTCATGCTCTTCCCTTTCGATTTTACTGATAATATCATCCAGTAAATTGCGTACGGTAGGATAACTTAATCCCATGTGCTTGGACATTTCTTTCAGGCTTCCGCTTTTCTTTACGAAACTGATGATGAATTCTTGTTCTTCACGCGTAAGTCTCGCCAATAGAGGTAATTCATATAATCCGGAAACTTCCGTCTGGCATGTTTCACATTTCAGGCTTTTTACTTTGAGTACTGATTGGCAACTCGGACATATACAGGGTAACATAATTCGATGTTTTTTTTGCAAATATAAGATCAATTTTAATTATATTTATACTAATTTTAATAAAATTAAGTGTATGTTTAATTATTGTGAATCGTGATATGTGGATATTATATCATAAAAATGTTTATCTTAGTGATAAATCATTCGGTTTATTCGAAAAGATTTATATTTTTGATGCGTTAATCTTTTGCAATAACTTAATCATCCTGATTTAATAAAAACTGATTCCTATGTTTAAAAATCATCCAAAAGGCCTGCTTGGAGCTGCTCTCTCGAATATGGGAGAACGTTTCGGGTTCTACATTATGATGGCCATCCTATTGCTTTTCCTTGAGTTCAAATTCGACTTTGTGGGAACACCCTACGGAGGCCTCATTTATTCAGTATTTTATGCGCTGATCTATGTTCTTGCACTTGTTGGCGGTTTGATTGCAGACAGGACCAAGAACTACAAAAGCACCATTACCATAGGTATCGTACTGATGATGATCGGTTATGCGGTGATTGCATGGCCTACGCCGACACCTGCCCCCAATAAAACGATCACTTTAATCATCACCTGTCTCGGACTGTTTGCAATTGCTTTCGGTAATGGCTTGTTCAAGGGTAATCTCCAGGCTGTAGTCGGACAACTTTATGACAATCCCGAATACTCCGACAAACGTGATACGGGTTTCCAGATCTTCTATATGTTCATCAATGTAGGAGCCATGTTTGCACCTCTTCTTGCCGTGGGGCTCAGGAACTGGGTCGTTTCATCGCAGGGATATGCTTTTAATGAAGATCTTCCAGCCCTTTGTAACGAGTACTTATCAAATGGAGCAGCAATGACTCAGGAAGCTATGGCCCGTTTTACGTTACTTGCTTCTGAGGTCGGAAATAAATTACCTAATCTGGCAGATTTTGCAAAAGATTATCTTAACGTATTCGTTACCGGTTATCACTACTCCTTTGCCATTGCAATCTTAGCGATGTTGATATCTTTTGTGATTTTCATGACAAATAAGAATAAATTGCCGAATCCGGCCGATAAAAGTATTAATAGATCTCAGGCAGCAGAAATCGTAGAAATGAGTGCGGCAGAAATCAAGCAACGTATATACGCCTTGTTTGCCGTATTTGGTGTCGTTATCTTTTTCTGGTTCTCTTTTCACCAAAACGGAGTAACCCTGACAAAATTTGCCAATGACTATACCCGTCTTGACGGTATGGTTCTGGATCTTGGATTTACTGTCCTTAAAGGCGCCGAGTTGTTCCAATCCTTTAATCCATTTTTCGTGGTGTGTCTTACACCCATAGTGATCGGACTTTTCGGTTGGTTGAAAGCCAGGGGAAAAGAACCTTCCACTCCCAAGAAAATAGGAATAGGCATGGGTATTGCTGCAATTGCCTTTGTAGTGATGGCTCTCGGCTCATACGGACTTCCTTCTACTCAGGAAAGAATAGCCGAAGGCGGATTGAATCCAGCTTTGCGTGTAACCCCGTGGTTGCTTATAGGTACTTATTTTATCCTTACAGTGGCAGAATTATTTATTAGTCCCCTCGGATTGTCATTCGTATCAAAAGTCGCTCCTCCCCAGTATCAGGGTATCATGCAAGGGGCATGGTTAAGTGCAACGGCAGTAGGAAATCAGCTTTTATTTATTGGTACTATATTATACAATAACATCCCTATCTGGGCTACATGGACCGTATTCGTAGTAGCATGCCTGTTATCGATGGGTACAATGCTTGCTATGGTCAAGTGGCTTGAAAGAGTAACAAAATAAATGATAACATAAAGATATGAGAGCCGATGTGTATATACACATCGGCTCTTCAAATCAGGAAGGGCGTTATTTGTTTGACTACGATAGCAATGCCGGTAAAAATGGTACGATTATATACATAATGTACCGGTAAGTAGCATCAATAATTAAAAAAATCCTACATTTGCTATTTGGTTTATAAAATATTAAGAGAGATCGTATGATTGATTTTCAGGAACTTTGCATGAAAGTATGTGAAGTGGCCAAAGAAGCAGGAACTTTCATCCGTAAGGAAGCGGATACGTTTTCATCGAAAAAAATTGAAGTAAAAGGGCTGCATAATTTTGTATCTTATGTGGATAAAGGATCGGAGCAGCTGATCGTGGAACGGTTGCAACAACTGCTTCCTGAAGCCGGTTTCATTGCCGAAGAAGGTACCAATGACACCCGGGGAGATAGATATAACTGGGTTATCGATCCACTGGACGGGACTACAAATTTTATCCATGGATTACCCCCTTATGCCGTCAGTATAGGCTTATTGGAAGATAACCGTCCGGTAATGGGGGTTGTATATGAAGTGACCCTAAAAGAATGCTTTTACGCATGGAAAGATAGTGCCGCCTATCTCAACGGAAAGGAAATACGTGTTTCTGATAGGACTGTAGTACAGGATGCTTTGATTGCCACAGGTTTTCCTTATTATGACTATCATCTAATGCGACCTTACATTGAATGCCTGGAATATTTTTTGAAGAATTCACATGGGGTAAGACGTCTTGGATCGGCAGCTACTGATCTTGCTTATGTTGCCTGCGGACGTTTCGAAGCATTTTATGAATATAGCCTCAGCCCATGGGATGTGACTGCAGGTGTGTTCATCCTGCAACAGGCCGGAGGCCGGATCAGTGATTTCTCCGGTGGGGATAATTACATTTTCGGAAAAGAGCTGGTGGCTTCCAATGCACCTATTTTTGATGAGTTTTTACATGTAGTGCAAAAATACCTACATAAATAATATGTTAATATAAAGAAAATGAAAAAAATAGCTTTAGTTACCGGAGCAACGGCAGGCATCGGAAAGGCGACTGCAGAAATTTTGGCATGCAACGGCTATAATCTCATTATTACCGGTCGTCGTAAAACGATACTTAACGAATTGAAAGGTGAATTGGGCGTAAAATTCAAATGCGATGTTCTTGCCCTTAATTTTGATATTCGTAACCGTGAAAGTACAGAAACAGCCATAGACAAATTACCGGCTTCATGGAAAAAGATATCCGTATTGGTCAACAATGCCGGATTAGCAGCCGGATTGAGTCCGATTCAGGATGGATGGGTAGATGATTGGGATCAAATGATTGATACCAATGTCAAAGGTTTATTATACATTACCCGCAAAGTAGCACCTTTAATGGTCGAAGCCGGAAGCGGACATATTATCAATATTACTTCCATAGCTGCCAAAGAAGTATATGAGAACGGGAATGTATATTGTGCGACCAAGCATGCGGTTGATGCGCTGACAAAGGGAATGCGCATTGACCTGCTGAAACACAACATAAAAGTCACATCAATTGCTCCCGGAATGGTAAATACTGAGTTTTCCCTTGTCCGCTTCAAAGGAGATAAAAATCGGGCTGATAAAGTCTATGAAGGACTTGTTCCGCTTAATGCGGATGATGTTGCAGAGGCGATCTGGTTTGCTGTTTCAAGGCCTCCCCATGTCAACATTAATGATCTGTTGATCATGCCTACGGCGCAGGCAACCATTACTGCCACCTATAGAAAAGAGAGCAATGAGGTAAAGCGGTAGATAGCTTCGTTTTGATTAGCTATTTATACTGGAAGTCGAGACAAAACCGATATTGATATTGATAAATTGTAACCTTTTCAGGAGGTTTCTCGTATAAACATTTGTAAGTAATACAATATTTTGTAATTTTACTTTTTTATTTTTTAAGGGTTCTTCTTAATATGAAAAGAGTTTGTATCATTTTGGTTTTTTGTGTGTTCTCAGGAGTAGTGATGTCATCATGTGCTAGTAGTAAGCCTTGTCCGGCATATCGTTCTGTGTCAATGGTTGAGCAACCTGCTGATACCGTTTTTCCGGGATAAGTTAGGAGTCGTTTTTCTGTCCATTGCCCATCTCTTGATTTAGAATAAATATAGTTCATAACATCATTGTGTGAAAAAATATTTTACAGTTTTTATCTGTATAATAAATACTTCACTTGCAGTATTGGCTCAGGGTGAAATTGATCTGCAACCGAAGGTATTCTACCGCAATGAGTGGTCTGTGGCTGCTATGCTTAATTCTAACGGATTTGGTGCTAATTATCGATATGGAAAAAGGATCAATGCCCGCAATAAACGGCTTTTTGAGGTCGACTTCGCATACATGAAGCATCCTAAGGAATCCAAAACTTATACGCCGGATGGTTCAAGGGTTGTCTACGGAAAAACTAATTTAGCATTTGACTTTCGTTTTGCTTTAGGGCGTCAGCATGAAATTTTTCGTAAATATGATGTAGGAGGTATCGCTATCCGTTATTTTTATAATTACGGGCCGGCAGTAGCTATGCTTAAGCCTATATATTACAATGTTGGGGAAGCAGTACAGGTACCCGGTAATCCTCCAATCACCGTAATTATGCCTTTGGACGATCCGGAAATTTTTGATCCGACCTGGTATGGTAATAATATTTATGTGCTCAGCCGCTCATCCTTTTTTAAAGGATTCAATAAGATGGAATTTGTTCCCGGTGTTTTCGGGAAATTTGGGATCAATTTTGAATATAGCAAGCAGGACCGGATCATACATGCGTTAGAAGCTGGTTTTATTATAGAAGCATTTGCAAAAAAAGTTAAAATACTGAACCTTGACGATCCTCCTACCTATTTGGATAAAGTCGCTAAAAATCAGCAATTTCTATTTACATTATTTGTCAGCTATCGTTTCGGGCGAATCGTCGATCCGTATGAGGTGAAGAAAAAACGTGAGCGTTCTAAAGAGATTAGTTATTGAGCCTCTTGAAGTAACCTCGCCTGAGTCATATTTTTTCCATTTTTTTTTCTAGTTTTCTTTTGACAAATATATTTTTGTTCTATCTTTGTCGCGTCAAAAATGAAACACCTGCGGAAATAGCTCAGTTGGTAGAGCATAACCTTGCCAAGGTTAGGGTCGCGAGTTCGAGTCTCGTTTTCCGCTCTGATTTTTCCCGAAAATTCGGGATTTTTTATAGAGCCTTGGTGGTGGAATTGGTAGACACGCGGGACTTAAAATCCCGTGGGCAGTAATGTCCGTGCGGGTTCAAGTCCCGCCCGAGGTACACAAATAAAAAAGCTTGCGATATGGTCGCAAGCTTTTTTATTTTCTACAACACGATCAACATAAAACAGAAATTGATGCGATTTTTGAAATGTAGAAAAAGAGTACTGGTCATAGGCGGATTTGTTTGTGGAAAATATTATCAAATATATTGATAATGAGTATATTATTTTCCGGTCATTTATATGGAAAAGATCACCTGTATTAAAAATTTGAAGAAAAACCCAGTAAATAATAAATTGTCTGTATATCTGATATTTGCAATAAATGAAAATCAAACAACCATTTAATGGTTCAAAATTTGGTAATTATTTATTAACTTTGACAGATTTTTAGGCTATGATAGTAGATAGCACAGAAATCAATAAACATAATTGAATATGAAAATTCTGTTATTTTGTAAAAATATTTTTCTCTTGTCCTTCCTGACAACAATTTCTGTTTTTTCTCAAGGGTATGAAATTAAAATATCTTTAAAAAGCAAAAATGATACAGTGATGCTGGGACATTATTTTGCTAAAAGAGATATGATGATTCCTGATGATACAGTGGTTCTGGATAAATCAGGAACCGGAATCTTTAAAGGAAAAAAGAAACTGGATCGAGGGGTCTATTTCATCATTAATGATCAAAAGCAACTTTTCGATATTATAATAGGCGATGAACAGAAATTTGAGATATTGGTAGATACTGCCGATATGCTAAATAAAACCCGGTTTAAATCCTCTATTGAAAATGATGTGTTTTTTGGTTTTCAGCGTTATAACATTGAAAAATCCATAGAAATGCAGCAATTGCGTCAGGAATTTGAAACTGCTACGGAAGAACGAAAGAATGCAATACGTATCCGGTTACAGGAAATGAATAAAGAACGGATTGAGTATATTCAACAAACGATAGATGCCCATAAAGGCTTATATGTAAGTAAGTTTTTAAATTCACTTGTTCCAATAGACAGTAAATTGCCTGATTATCCGCGTGATGCAGAAGGCAATATTACTGATTCCACGTACCTGTACCGATGGTACAGGTCACATTTTTTCGACAATTTTGATATTTATAATCCGGATATGTTACGTACTCCTTTGTATGAGGAGAAGTTAATGGAATATATGACCCGGGTCATTCCGCAGCATCCCGATACCATTTGTGTAGAAGCAGATAAAATATTGGCAAAGACGAAATCTAACGATGATATTTTCAGGTGTGTACTCGTGTCACTATTTAATTACTACACCAAAAGTAAAATAATGGTACATGAGAATGTATGGGTACATTTGGCGGATAAATGGTATATTCCTAATGCAACATGGAGTACTGCCGATTATATCGAGACATTAAAAAAAGAAGTAGAAAAAAGAAGGTACAACCTGATTGGTATGATGGCTCCTCCGATGGAAATGCTGATGGCTTTACCTCCTGATCATTTCAGGGCGGCAGCATTGGATACTGCTATTAAATTTGACTTATATGCAGGTGTGAACATACAGGATTTTCGTAAGAGCCTGAAAGGGAAATATACCGTTATTTTATTCTGGGACTATGCATGTAGCCATTGTAAAAAAGTAATTCAGGACCTGTTTCAGGTATACGAAGAGTATAAAGACAAGGGGTTGACGGTAGTTACTGTACAAACTGTAATATCCAGAGAAGCCAAAGGAAAATGGATTGATTATATTAATGAGCACCAATTTTTCGGTTGGACCAATGCATGGAGTCCGTTCAGTAATAAATATCGGGATCTGTATGATGTTTCTATGACTCCGATTATATTCCTGCTTGACGAAGATGAAAAGATCATTGGAAAACGTTTGGTTCCGGAGCAAATAAAAGATTTTATTGAATAGTGAAAATGACCGGTATTGAATTCAAGTATAAAAAAACGATCAGATACCGGGAAGTTTCCGGAGATTCAATGTTTACGGGAATAATGTTTGAATTCGTGGCATTGACATACATAGCCAATTTGGTATATGAGGGCCTTATGTCTCCTGGTAAATCCGATGATATGGTTTTTCTTGACAACAATTCCAGTTTTTTTCATGAATTACGAAAATTCTTTTAATGAGAATACCCTTTTATGTCCATAGGTCAGGACCATATTATAAGCCAGATGATGAGCATATTATATATTTATCAGAGAATTGTAAACAATTAACATAATGACAGACATCAAGATTATTTTGGAAGATGGGACCGAATACACTGGAAAATCATTCGGATACAAAGGATCAGCAGCAGGCGAAGTAGTATTTAATACGGCCATGACAGGATATCCGGAAAGCCTTACGGATCCTTCTTATAAAGGACAGATTTTGGTTTGTACCTATCCTATTATTGGGAATTATGGCGTGCCGGGAAATGAAACGGAAAATGGAATGCCTAAATATTTCGAATCTGATGGAATTCATATTTCAGCATTGGTAGTGACTGACTATACGGCTAATTATAGCCACTGGAGTGCAACCAAAAGTCTGGCCGAATGGATGGAAGAATATAAGGTACCGGGAATATATGGTGTAGATACTCGGGCATTGACCAAACATCTCCGCGAAAAAGGTACTATGCTGGGAAAAATAGTGTACCAAAATCAGGATGTCCCATTTTATGATCCATATGAAACCAACATGGTGGATATGGTTAGCTGTAAGGAAAAAATGGTATATGGAAATGGAAAATACCGTATTGTGCTGATAGATTGCGGAGTAAAATATAATATCATTCGCGATTTAATCGCGAATGGTGCCACAGTGATCAGAGTACCATGGGATTATGATTTCCTGAATGAAGATTATGATGGATTGTTCATTACCAATGGTCCTGGCGATCCCATTAAATGCGAAGTCACGATAAAGAATATTGCTAAGGCTTTTAAACGTGATGAACCCATGATGGGTATTTGCTTGGGGAATCAGATAATGGGACTGGCTGCAGGTGCGGAAACATATAAATTGAAATATGGACATCGTAGCCATAACCAGCCGGTGCAGCAAGTTGATACCAATACTGCATTCATTACAGCCCAGAATCATGGTTTTGCAATCAATCTTGATACACTGTCGGATGAATGGGAGCCATTCTATATCAACCTTAATGACCGGACTAATGAAGGTATCCGTCATAAAACGAAACCTTTCTTTTCGGCGCAGTTTCATCCTGAAGCTTCAGGAGGAGCTACAGATACGGAATATATGTTTGGTGTATTTATTGATGAAGTAAAAAAATATAAATCAATAAATAAATAATCATATAGGAATTAAGTTTCTAATTTCTGTTTTTGATTATATAGTATATGCATTTTAACCAACGAAAAATAAAAATCAGTATCCTTCTGACGGTTGTAGTCATCATCACATCCGTATCATTTGTACAACTTTCCGATCGGGAATTTCAGATTGTAAAAAACATGGACATCTTTTTTAATTTGTTCCGTGAAATTAATTTGTTTTATGTGGATGATACCGATCCTGAAAAATTGATCGAAAAAAGCATTGAAGGAATGTTGGAAACGTTAGACCCGTATACCACATTCATTCCTGAATCGGCTATGGAAGATTACAAAACCGTGACTACCGGTCAATATGCAGGCGTAGGCCTTCTTGCCCGGAATATGGATAATTCCGTTGTCATTATCGATATTTCAAAAGGTTCCCCGGCAGATAGAGCAGGACTGAAAATAGGTGATGCATTATTGAAAGTAAATGGAGAATCGGTTACCGGAAAAGATGAAATTGCGATCCATGAGTTATTCAGTGGCGCCCCGAATACGAAGTTACAGATTACTTACCAACCGGTATCTTCAAAAAAAGAAATCAGCAAGGAACTCGTCCGGGAAATGATTTCTATTCCTAATGTCCCATATTACGGAACGTTGGATTACCCCCAGAATAAGATTGGTTATATTCGTTTATCCAATTTTTCCACTAATGCAGGAAAAGAAGTTAAAGATGCTTTCCTTGCATTAAAAAAGAACCATCAAATCGATTATCTGGTATTGGATGTTCGCAGTAATCCCGGAGGGCTGTTGCTTGAGGCTGTGGATGTGGTCAACCTGTTTATCAAACGCGGGCAGGAAGTGGTCAGCACACGGGGGCGTATTAAGCAGTGGGATAATATATATGTGACACGGCACGAACCTGTCGATACAGTCATTCCTTTAGCGGTGATTGTAAACCGTTCTTCTGCATCCGCTTCGGAAATCGTTGCTGGAGCTATCCAGGACTTGGACAGGGGTATCATTGTGGGGCAACGAACTTTTGGTAAAGGTTTGGTACAGGCTACTCGTCCCTTGAGTTATAATACTCAACTGAAAGTAACCACCGCAAAATACTATATTCCCAGTGGACGTTGTATCCAGGCGCTGGATTATACCCATCGTGAAGCCGATGGTAGTGTAGGATATATTCCTGATTCGTTGATCCGGGAATATAAAACATTGAAAAATAAAAGAATCGTTAAAGATGGAGGAGGAGTAAGCCCGGATATTGAAGCGCTTCCGGAAACACTCAGCCGTATAGCAGTTACATTATATATGCGCCATCTTATTTTTAATTATGCTACCTTATATACACAACAACATGATTCGATTTCTTCTGCCAGGACTTTTGACATTACCGATCAAGAATATGATAAATTTTTGGAATACTTGAAAGATAAATCTTTTGATTATCAAACGGAAACAGAATCAACCTTTCTTAAATTAAAGCAACTTGCAGGAAAAGAAAAATATTTGGAAGATGCAATGCCTGAATTTGATGCGCTTCAGGAAAAACTGAAACATGACAGATTCAAGGATTTAGAAATCCATAAAGAGGATATCAAAGAATTATTGAGCGAAGAAATTGTTTCAAGATACTATTATGGTTCGGGAAAAATAGCCAATACTATACGGAAAGATACGCAGATCCGGGCAGCATTGGATGTGCTTACCGAAACAGATAAGTATCAATCAATATTAAATGTAAAATAAATTATCGAGTCTACGAATAGAACCAAAAAACAATCTACTATGTCAGAAATTAAAAAATTAGGAATGCTTGCCGGAAGTGGTATGATGCCGGTAGAAATCATTAAGTATTGCAAACAAAAAGGGATCGACTTATTTGTAGTAGGTCTGGAACCATTTGCCAATGAAGATGTTTTTGCCGATTTACCTCACACTATGGCAAAACTTGGAGAAGCAGGTAAGATAGTTAAAGCACTTAAAGGATATGGGGTGCAGTATGTGGTCATGGCAGGGGGAATCAAACGCCCTTCTCTGAAAGAATTGATTCCTGACTGGGAAGGAATGAAAATTATGGGTAAGCTGGCCATCAAAAAAATGGGTGATGATAGTATGTTCAGGGCTATCATTCATGAATTTGAGAGTCGTGGATTTAAAATTGTGGGTATTGAAGATGTAATTCCTGAAATGCTGTTTACAGAAGGGATTTACGGAAAGGTGAAGCCTTCTGATGACGATATGGATGATATCAAACGTGGCATTGAAGTAGCCAAAGCCTTAGGGAGTGTAGATGTCGGACAGGCAGTTGTTGTTCAGGAAGGAATGGTACTTGCCGTCGAAGCCGTCGAAGGAACGGATAATATGCTTTCCCGTGCTTCGATGTTAAAGAAATCAGGAAAAGCGCCTGTAATGGTGAAAATTAAAAAGCCCGGGCAGGAGGTACGGACAGATATGCCTGCAATAGGTCTACAATCCATAGAACAGTTGAAAAAATACGGCATGAAAGGTATTGCCGTGGAATCAGGGGGGATACTTTTGATTGAAAAAGAAGAGGTGATCAAAATGGCTGATGAGTCAGGGATCTTTATTATCGGAATGAATATTGATTAATTTCTTATAGAGAATTTGATGAGTACTTTTCTATTGTCAATAGCCATCGGATTTGGAGTCGCAGTACTTGATATTGTTCCAATGGTTTTGCAACGATTGCCCACCTATATGACTATAGCCGCATTTATTCATTATTTTTTTATTTCTATCATCATCATTAATATAAAGCTGCCCTATATCCCGTGGTGGATGCAAGGAGGGTTAATCAGCCTGACCCTGATCACACCCTTGATGATACTTATTGGGCATACGGATAAGAAACCACTGCCTGGTATCCTCATAAGCGCGCTTGTATTGGGGACATTGGTGGGATTTGCCGGATATGTGTTGCGGTGTGATTATTTTTGATGTAACATCTTGAATAAATGCAGGGAGAATGTTGGTATGTGAAAGTGTTTTTTCGCATGTTCATTCTTTTTTCATAATTTTGCTTTTTATTTATTTAAAATACCAATGGAATTAAATATCCTTTCCGCTATTTCTCCTGTTGATGGCCGTTACCGTAATAAAACGGTTCCTTTGGCAGACTATTATTCGGAATATGCTTTGATCCGTTACAGGATAAAAGTTGAAATCGAGTATTTTATTGCTTTGTGCGAAATACCATTACCCCAGTTACAGTCGTTCAATAAGTCGAAATATGACGCTTTAAGGAATATTTACCTGAACTATAACATAAGTGCTGCTGAACGGGTAAAATCCATTGAAGAAGAAACCAATCATGATGTTAAAGCCGTTGAATACTATCTGAAAGAAGAGTTTCGTAAACTGGATATTGAATCATATAGTGAATTCATTCATTTCGGGCTAACTTCTCAGGATATTAATA
The DNA here is from genome assembly GCA_031275285.1 of Bacteroidales bacterium. Classification (NCBI taxonomy): domain Bacteria; kingdom Pseudomonadati; phylum Bacteroidota; class Bacteroidia; order Bacteroidales; species Bacteroidales bacterium. The sequence goes on from JAISOY010000083.1 coordinate 35,606, forward strand.
ATACCGCCATACCTCTTTCCAATAAAGAAGCTATTGAACAGGTATACATTCCTTATTTCCAGGATATCATGTTACGGCTTCGTAATTTTTCTGATGCGTGGTCTTCAGTTCCGATGCTTGCACGTACTCATGGACAACCGGCCTCTCCAACCCGCTTGGGAAAAGAAGTCGCTGTTTTCATAGAAAGACTTGAAACACAATTCGACCAGTTCTCCATGATTCCTTTTTCTGCTAAGTTTGGTGGAGCTACAGGTAATTTTAATGCACACCACGTGGCTTATCCTGAGATTGATTGGATAGCTTTTGCCAATAATTTTGTGAGTCGGTCATTAGGATTAAAGCGTAGTCAGAAAACCACTCAGATAGAGCATTATGACAATATTGCAGCACAATGTGATGCATTAAAAAGAATCAATAATATCCTGGTAGATTTATGCCGTGATGTTTGGACATATATATCACAGGATTATTTCAAGCAAAAAATAGTGAAAGCGGAAGTCGGTTCATCAGCTATGCCTCATAAAGTAAATCCGATTGACTTTGAAAATGCGGAAGGGAACTTGGGGATCGCCAATTCGTTGTTCGAACATCTTTCGAGTAAATTACCGGTTTCCCGGTTACAGCGGGATTTGACAGATTCGACAGTATTGCGGAATATCGGAGTTCCGGTAGCACATACCATCATTGCTTTTAGTTCTTTATTCAAGGGATTGGATAAATTGATCGTTAATTATGCTGCATTGGATGCAGATCTTACGCGCAATTGGATTGTTGTAAGTGAGGGAATCCAGACGATATTGCGTCGCGAAGGCTTCCCTAAACCTTATGAAGCATTGAAAGAACTGACCCGTACAGGAGAAAGTGTTGATAAACAAAAATTAAATGATTTTATTGATACACTGGATGTATCACCGGAGGTGAAGGAAGAGTTGAAACAAGTCACTCCGTTTAATTATACGGGAATTTAGCCTGGAAAAATAGTATCTTTTTTATAAAAAGCTTTTTATGATAAAAATCACCTTTCCCGATGGGAATGTAAAGGAATACGAAAAAGGAATCACAGCGTTGGAGATTGCCCGGCAGATTAGCCGTAAATTAGCTGAAGAAGTCTTGGCGGCAAGTGTAAACGGAGAAACATATGACCTTTGCCGTCCGATCAATGAAGATGCCTCACTAAAACTTTATAAATGGGATGATCCGGAAGGAAAGCACGCATTCTGGCATTCTTCATCACATTTAATGGCTGAAGCGATCGAAGCCCTGTATCCGGGAACGAAATTCGGTATCGGACCAGCCATAGAAAACGGATTCTATTATGATGTCGATTTGGGAGAAGGGAAACAGCTTACAGATGCCGATTTACCGAAAATCGAACAAAAGATGATGGAGTTGGCCAGGGAAAAAACACCTTATCTTCGTCGTGATGTGTCGAAATCGGAAGCCATGGAGTATTTTTCTCAAAAAGGAGATGAATATAAAACCGAATTGATTTCCGATTTGGCTGATGGGACCATTTCTTTTTACAGCCAGGGTGATTTTACAGATCTATGTCGTGGTCCTCACTTGCCGGACACTACGCCTATTAAAGCGATCAAATTACTCAGTATTGCAGGTGCATATTGGCGTGGAGATGAAAAACGGAAACAGTTGACACGTGTGTATGGCATTACCTTTCCCAAACAAAAGATGCTTGATGAGTACTTGCAAATGCTTGAAGAAGCAAAATTAAGGGATCACCGGAAATTAGGGAAAGAACTGGAACTATTTATGTTTTCACAAAGGGTAGGACAGGGGTTACCCATGTGGTTGCCTAAAGGGGCTAAATTACGTGAGCGGCTGGAAGATTTTCTCAAAAAAGTACAGAAAGAGTATGGGTATGAACAGGTAATTACCCCACATATCGGCCAAAAGGAATTATATGTGACTTCGGGTCATTATGAAAAATATGGAAAAGATAGTTTTCAGCCTATCCACACGCCGCAGGAAGGTGAGGAATTCCTTCTGAAACCGATGAACTGTCCACATCACTGTGAGATGTACAAGTTCAAGCCTCGTTCTTATAAAGACCTTCCGGTTCGTTATGCCGAATTCGGTACAGTATATCGTTATGAACAAAGCGGCGAATTGCACGGATTAACGCGTGTTCGTGGTTTTACACAGGATGATGCACATATTTTTTGTCGTCCCGATCAGCTCAAAGAAGAATTTATCAAAGTCATAGAGATCATCTTTAGGATTTTTAAGGCTTTGGATTTTCAGGATTTTATAGCACAGGTTTCATTACGTGATCCTAATAATAAAGAAAAATATATTGGGAGTGATGAAAACTGGGAAAAAGCTGAAAATGCCATTATTGAAGCTGCTGCAGAAAAGGGACTTAATACGGTTGTTGAGTTAGGAGAAGCTGCATTTTACGGGCCGAAGCTTGATTTTATGGTTCGTGATGCACTTGGGCGTAAATGGCAGTTAGGAACTATACAGGTAGATTATAATCTACCTGAACGTTTCGATCTGGAATATACAGGTGCCGACAACCAAAAACACCGTCCGGTCATGATTCACAGGGCGCCTTTCGGTTCTATGGAAAGATTTGTTGCCGTTTTACTGGAACATACTGCCGGAAAGTTCCCGTTATGGCTCACTCCTGACCAGATAGTGGTCATGCCTATCAGTGAAAAATTTAATGATTATGCAAAAAAAGTTGTTGATTTTCTAAATAATTACGATATTCGCGCCTTAATTGATGATAGGAACGAAAAAATAGGTAAAAAAATACGTGATAATGAATTGAAACGTATTCCTTATTTGTTGATCGTTGGTGAAAAAGAAGAACAAAATCAAAGCGTTTCTGTCAGAAGACAAGGTGAAGGAGATAAAGGATCAATGTCTTTGAATGAGTTTGCCGATTCAATACAAGAAGAAGTGAGTCGACAGATAAATTCGTTGTAATCATCATATAAATATTAATACATATTAAAAATAACTCAGTAATCAATCCCTGCAAATCTTAGATGGCATATCAACAAGCTAGACCGCAAAAATCATCAACTCCTGAGTTGAGAATCAATCGTGAAATACGGGCGAAAACAGTTCGTTTGGTAGGCGATAATATTGAAACCCCTAATCAAGTAGTTCCAATAACCGAAGCTTTAAGAATGGCGGAGGAATTGGAATTGGATTTAGTTGAGATTTCTCCTACGGCCGATCCTCCTGTTTGTAAAATAGTTGATTACCAGAAATATCTGTATCAACAGAAGAAAAAGCAAAAGGAAATTAAGGCCAAAACAGTCAAAGTCGTAATTAAGGAGATCCGCTTTGGTCCACATACGGATGATCATGATTATAATTTTAAATTGAAACATGCCATCAATTTTTTGGACGAAGGGGCAAAAGTAAAAGCATTTGTCTTCTTTAAAGGGCGTTCTATTATTTATAAAGAACAAGGGGAGATACTTTTATTGCGTTTTGCCCAGGATCTGGAGGAGCATGCTAAAGTCGACCAGTTACCCAAACTTGAAGGAAAAAGAATGATCATGTTTCTTTCTCCGAAACCCAAAAAGAAATAGCCAATATATAAACATACATTAAAGTAGGAAGTAATGCCAAAAATGAAAACAAATTCCGGTGCTAAAAAGAGATTCCAGCTTACCGGAACAGGTAAAATTAAACGCAAACACGCTTTCAAAAGTCATATCCTGACTAAGAAAACGACCAAGCAAAAACGCAACCTCACACATATGACATTGGTTGCCAAGCCTGACGAGAACAATGTAAAATTGTTGCTTGGGCTTAAATAATTTTTAAAATAATAGTAATAACCAAGAGTGAATTAGCTTCAAAGAGCCTGGATATAGGCCGCTAACCATTCGAAAAAAATGAATTATGCCAAGATCAGTAAATTCAGTCGCCTCCAGGGCACGTCGTAAAAAACTTCTTAAACTCACACGGGGTAATTTTCTTGCCCGTAAAAACGTGTGGACTGTTGCAAAGAACACATGGGAAAAAGGTCAACAATATGCATACCGCGACCGTAGGAATAAAAAACGTAGTTTCCGTGCATTATGGATACAACGTATCAATGCCGCTGTAAGGCCTTTTGATATGTCATATTCGGAATTCATGGGAAAAGCAGGTAAAAAAGGAATTGCACTTAACCGTAAAGTGTTGGCCGACCTCGCTATGAATCATCCAAAGGCATTTGAAGCCGTTGTAAAAGCCGTAAAATAAATTTATGATATATTGGCTGTTTTAAAATTAGTATCATATTAATGATATCACAATAGCTTCCGTTTTGACGGAAGCTATTTGCGTTTTAGAAGTCCTCAGTAGTGATTTTCGTTCACAACAAATATTACTTCCATTTCCATTCAGGATTTGTATTTTGTTGAATAGTATTCTTGGAAGAAATATGATCCAATGCCTTTTTTATATCTTCTATGTTTTGAACCCCTTCTTTAGGTATAATCAGTGCTTGTCCCGATGATATATGCAAAAAATAATGGGTATTTATCTCATCTATTTCGCTAATTTGAGATAGATTGATCTTACTTTCTCCTGTTCTGTCACTTGTATATAAAAAATCTTCTCCAAAGGTGACCGTAATTTTTTCCCCGAAATTATTCTTAAAAATATCTTCAATATATCTCTTATAATGCCGTTTATAATACCATCTGGAAAAATAATGATACGAAAAACAGAATACAACCATAAGTATTAAATACGTAAGCGGAAGCGTGATGTTTTTGTATAATGCATATGACAATATTACTGCCATCATAAAGATAAAAATGATGTAAACATACCCTTTCCTTCTTGATGCTTTCACTCTTTTTGATTTCGATGCTGCATAGAGTTGATAGACCAGATAGTCATTTTCTTTGATGGTGTAGGATACCTCAATATTCATGATGCATTCTGGTTTTTAAATTTTTCTCTCTAGCATCACCACATTTTCTACATGATGGGTGTGTGGAAACATATCCACAGGTTGCACTGTTTTGATGTTATAATATTCCTGTATCAATGCCAGGTCACGTGCCTGGGAAGATGGATTACAGCTGACATATATTATTCTTTTCGGCATGGCAAACATCAGGGATTCTATAACTTTTCCATGTATGCCGGCACGGGGAGGGTCAAGAATCAGCACATCAGGCACACCGTGTTTTTGCACGAATTCGGTGGTAAATATATCCTTCATATCACCTGCAAAAAAGAACGTATTCTGGATTCCGTTAAGGGCTGAATTATATTTTGCATCTTCAATAGCCTCTTCTACATATTCAACACCTATCACCTTTCGCGCATGTGCAGCTATAAAATTGGCAATTGTACCAGTACCGGTATATAGATCGTACACTGTTTCCTTTCCGGTAAGTTGTGCCAGATCACGGACAATTTTATATAACTCATAAGCTTGTTTGGAGTTGGTTTGATAGAATGATTTGGGACCGACCTTAAACTTAAGGTGATCCATTTCTTCCATAATAAAAGGCTTCCCTTTATATAATTGTACTTCAAGATCGGCGAAACTATCATGGGGTTTAGGGTTGATCACATACATGAGCGAAGTGACTTCCGGAAAATGTTTCCAGACATAATCCAGTAATTTTTCACGTTGCTCTATATCTTCGTAGTGGAAATTTATGATTACCATTACTTCACCGGTAGATGAAGTGCGAATGACCAATGTCCGTAAAAAGCCTTCGTGGTTACGTAAATCGAAAAAAGACATGCCTTCCTGTAATGCAAAATTACGGATAGCCAAACGGATAGCATTAGACGGATCCGGTTGAAGGTAACATTGTTCAATATCAAGGACTTTGTCAAACATACCCGGAATATGGAATCCTAATGCGTTTCGGTTAATTATTTCACTATCCGATTCAATTTCCTGGGCAGTTAACCAACGATTGGATGAGAATGTAAATTCCAGTTTGTTCCTGTAAAAAAAGTTTGGGTCAGCGGCTAAAACCGGATTTATTCCGGGTACATCCAACTTTCCTATACGGATCAAACAATCCGATACATTCTTATGTTTATAATGAAGTTGTTTCTCGTAATCAAAATCCTGCCATTTACAGCCTCCGCAAGTATTAAAATCGGCACACCTTGGTTCTACCCGAAATTCAGAATAATTATTAATATGAACAACTACTCCTTCTACATACTTTTTTCGTTTTTTATGAACCCTGACATTAACATTATCACCGGGAACAGCATGTGAAACAAACACGACCAGATCGTCTATCTTTCCAACCGCTTTCCCGTCATCGGCTATATCGTGAATTGGGACATTTTCTATAATTAGCTGTGTTTTATTTTTCTTGGACATAATCAATAACTTGATTTATTTCTTGTTACAAAAAAACGTGCAAAAGTAAATAAAATATTAAATATGAGCAATTCGATATTGGATCATTACAGGATATATCCTTTTGTTAAATAAACGGTTATGGATGTAATCCATCCGGATCTTCACTATCGGCACTTTTACCTGCCCTTTCAATAACTCTCACAAAAACGGATTCCCGGCTACAAGAATAGATTGCAGCAAGTGCATAAAATAGAATAGACATATTAATTTTTATAAAAATAACCCCTATAATAGATCCGGAACAGTATTCAATACATGAAAAATGTTCCGAGTGTGATCACCAATCCCAATAAAGTTCCTGCATAATATTGCGCAGGAGTATGTGCGTTCAATTTAATCCTTGCATATCCGACAATTCCCACAACAATGATGGAACCTAACAGCATGGGTAACAATGATGGCGATAATAGTGTCAATGATGCCAGCATTCCGGTTATTCCGCCGATTCCTACACCGTGTATACTGATTTTCCATTGTAAAGATATGATGGAGGTCAGGAAAACAGCGATAGCCGAAGCCAAAACAAATTTTTGAATCATATATGGTGTATGCATTGAATGTAGCACCCAGTAAGCTATAGAATAAAATAACGCGATAACAATAAGAGGAGCGATGCGTTCTTTCCGGTCGGAAATGTAGATATCACTGATCCAATGATGCATCCAGTAGAACAGAAGGAGTGCTACCGGTAAAGCCAATGTGCATAATCCAACCACAGTCAGTATCACCTGTTTGGCTTGCATAGGCAACATAGTGATATACATTCCTGAGAAAAACAGGATGAATAAAGTTCCTATCACAGGCATCAATAAAGGATGGAATATAACAGACAGTATATTGGGTAACGCCTGCTTATTCCTGAATATTGAATTTGATTGTTTGATGGAAATTTTCACTATTTTACAACTGTTTTCTTAAACGGGCAACCGGAATGTTTAACTGTTCCCTATATTTTGCCACTGTTCGCCGTGCTATCTGGTAACCCTTTTCCTGAAGAATTGCCGCTAATTCATCATCAGTGAGCGGTTTACGTTTTGATTCGTTTTCAACACATTCCTGCAGGATTTTCTTGATTTCACGGGTAGACACTTCTTCTCCCGAATCGGTTTGCAAACCTTCTGAAAAGAAAAATTTTAAAGGAAATATTCCAAAGGGGGTCTGTACATATTTACTGTTGGCCACCCTTGACACTGTAGATATATCAAATCCTGTAGTATCAGCAATGTCTTTTAATATCATTGGGTTAAGTAATGCTTCGTCGCCACCGCTCAAAAAGTAATTTCTTTGATAATCCACAATGGCTTCCATGGTATGCATTAATGTATTTTGACGTTGTCTTATGGCTTCAATAAACCATTTTGCAGAATCCAGTTTCTGTTTCACAAAACTGACAGCATCCTTGGTTTGTTTGTCGGATTTATTTTTGCTGTAGGAATCAAGCATATCGGTATATGTACGGCTAACACGTAATTCAGGGATATTACGCGAATTCAGAGATAACTGTAAAGTACCGTCCTTGTTTTCCAGTATAAAATCAGGAATAATGTGTTCAGCAACCCTGTCAGATTGAAAGGATCCTCCAGGTTTGGGATTCAATTTCAGGATTTCGGAAATGGCGTTTTTTAATTCATTTTCACTGACTCCTAAACGAGACATGATCTTGTCATAATGCTTTTTGGTAAATTCATCGAAATGTTGGATCAAGATCTTTTTAGCCAATATAATATCCGGGCCTTCTTCCTTTTGTTGGAGCTGAAGCATCAGGCACTCCCGCAGGTCACGAGCCCCCACTCCCGGAGGATCAAATTCCTGGATTAAATGTAATACTTTTTCTAATTCTTCCTCAGATGTCTCTATACCGAGAGAAAAAGCCAGGTCGTCAACAATAGCGCTGATATCACGTCGCAGGTAACCGTCATCATCGATATTTCCAATCAGGTATTCTGCTAATGCCTTTTGCCGGCCATCTATGTTACGAAGACCCAATTGACTTTCCAACTGATCATGAAAGCTATTGCCGACAGAAAAGGGAATTTCGTTCTTTTGTTCTTCCTGGCTGAAATTTTTTGCGTTTAATTTATAAAGAGGAGTATCATCTGAACTAAGGTACTCATCTATGGATAAATCAGTATTATCACTATTGTCTTCCGCCTGCGAAGAGGCGTCGTCACTGTTGTCCTCCGTTTTTTCACGTCCTTCCTCCAAAGCCGGATTTTCCTCCAACTCTTCTTTTATGCGTTCCTCCAATTGCATGGTAGGTATCTCCAACAACTTGATCATCTGGATTTGCTGTGGAGATAACTTTTGAACCAGCTTTTGCTGTAGGCGTTGATTTAACATGAAAACATTTTTTGTTTACTGAAAAAACTATCCGATAAATTTTGCATTATAAAGATACAAAATTTTTATTGTATTTTCAATCTATTAAAATAAATTTTGAACAATAAAATGGTTTTTGAGATTAAAAATCAGCATTTTTAGGTGTCCTTGGAAAAGGTATGACATCACGGATATTCGCCATTCCTGTTACAAAAAGCAATAACCGTTCAAATCCCAGTCCAAATCCGCTGTGCGGAGCGGTTCCGAATTTGCGGGTTTCAAGGTACCACCACATATCTTTTTCCGGTATTTCTAATTCCTGAATACGTGTTTTTAGTTTGATATAATCTTCTTCACGTTGCGAACCACCGATAATTTCCCCGATTTTCGGGAAAAGTACATCCATGGCACGGACTGTCTTACCATCATCATTTTGCTTCATATAGAAAGCTTTGATTTCCCGAGGATAATCAGTCAGTATTACCGGTTTTTTAAAATGCTTTTCTACCAGGTAACGTTCGTGTTCGGATTGCAGGTCAACTCCCCAGCTTACCGGAAATTCAAACTTTTGCCCTGCTTTTTCTAGTATTTCAATGCCTTCAGTATAACTCAACCGGACGAAATCATTTTTTACAACGAAGCGGAGACGTTCCACTAACTCTTTATCATACATATCAGATAAGAATTGCAGATCATCCATGCAATTATCCAATGCATAATTGATCAAATATTTCAGGAACTCTTCCGCCAGATCCATATTCTCCTTGATTTCATAAAAGGCCATTTCCGGTTCAATCATCCAGAATTCCGAAAGATGACGTGGAGTATTCGAATTTTCAGCACGAAAAGTAGGTCC
>JAISOY010000084.1 GCA_031275285.1 Bacteroidales bacterium
TGATTTTATATTAAGTTTAAATTATTTTTTTTGAATTATTCCGTGTGCGCACACGGAATGGCGCAAACTCTCATGGAAAGTTGTTTTTCTTCATTTTTAAAGTGGATGGGAAAAATAAAAAAAGCCGCCCATTGCCAAAAAACAATGGTGCGGCTATATAATATATGTGTAAATTTACTATGCGCCTGAACGCATAATCTTATCTCTCTCTCTCTCTCTCTCTCTCTCTCTCTCTCTCTCTCTCTCTCTCTCTCTCTCTCTCTGCAATAGTTATGCCAAAGCCACTGTTACCAAGGCTTGTATGAAAGCATAATATACCGGATAAAAGATACAAAAAAATATGAGTTTTAAAGATAAATATTTTTTCACAAAACTTATCCCCCAGCGAGGAGACGGACAATTCATAATAATGAGATACTACTTCTTGTGGCAAAGAAAAATAAAATATTTGAAAAAACATCTGATAAATAATAAAAAGTAACGCAACCGATTGCGAAAGATATAAGTAGAAATAATTGTTTATATGAAACGTTGAATTTTCACCTTCTTTTTAACTGGTTACGGACAGTTTTTAATCCTAAGTATAGTTGATGTTCAACAGTACGGATGGATAAATTGAGGATCTCAGCAATTTCGCTGCTTTTTTTCTCCTCGAAATAAGCCATTTTAAAAATCGTTTTGCATTTATTTGGTAACAAGTCTATCTGGTCGTATATTCTTTGCAGGTATTCTTTCTCGACAATATTTTTTTCTACGGGGTGATGGACATTATTTTCACCGGATTCGACAATCAGTTTATCTATGTGTGTGTTTCTCAGTTCTTTTTGTTTGACGTGATTAATGCATTTATTTCTTACGGCAGTCAATAAATATGAAAAATTAAGCTCCTGATTGATAATTCTTTCATTTTTCCAGATATCCAGAAAAACTTCCTGTACGATATCTTCGGCAGCATCCAGAGAAACATAGCGTAATGCAAAACGTATCAAAACGGCTACATTTTCTACATATAAGGACTGGAATATTCTTATTTTATACTGCTCGGAACGGATCATTAACAGCTGTTGACTTTTAAGGATATATAAAACAAAGGTATCAAATTTTCTTCAAGAGAATTTGATGGTGGGAAAAATATAGGAGTATTAAATAAAAAAATGAATCGGCTTTTAAGTAAATACAATAACTCGATTGTTTATAATAATAACGTTTAAAATAAAGTTAAATTTTGATAAGACATGTCATCAATTCCTGAACATATTATTCCCCTTATTCTCCGGTTTTTACAAAATACCATCAATAAAGAAGAAGAAAAAAATCTAAACGAATGGTTGTGTAAAAGTGATGAGAATAAAGAAATATTTCGACAGTATCTGGAAATTTGGGATAATGAAAAATTGATGTCACATGAAGATCTGATATCAAAATGGAGACAGTTAGATGCCCGATTAGAACCTGTTAAACGGACTATGCCGGGTAAATCTCATAGAATTCGTAAATATAACAGGTGGATAACATATGCTGCTGTTTTTATCGGTATCATTTTCGGCACAGCACTCTGGTATGTGATCGACCGGGGAAACAATACGGAGCCTGTTCCTTCAATAGTGGAAAACCAGGGAGGTGTCATGAAATATGTACTTCCGGATGGATCGATTGTCTGGTTGCATGCTTTCAGTAAACTTTCATATTCTCCGGTATTTGACAAGGAGAAGCGTGTCGTATGTTTAGATGGAAACGCTTATTTTGAAGTTGAAAAAGATGAATCCCGGCCATTTATTGTTCATTCCGGGAATATTGATGTGCGTGTGACCGGAACCGAATTTATGGTGGAATCGATACCTGATACACATATTGCTGTTACTTTGGTTACCGGAGGGGTAAACGTAGATACCCGGAACGAGAGAGGAGAGACTGTACAGCAAATACGGCTTTTTCCCGGACAACAGGCTGGCATTAACCCTTATACGGGGTCGGTAAATATATCGGCTGTTGATGCCGGTTATTATACAGAATGGAAAGATGGTATCTACAGGTTTACCGATGAATCTTTGGGAAATGTGATCCGGCAGCTTTCATTCCGGTATCAATTAGAAATACATTTACCTGCTAAGCTGGAAAATAAGAGGATTACCGGTAGGGTTACACCACAGCATACACTTGAAGATATACTAGGAAATATCAGTGAAGTTTATCCTATTAACTTTCGGAAAGAAAACAACCATCTATATATCAGTGAGAAATATTGAAATTGTTAAACATTAATGAGAAATGAAATATGAGAAAAAGTAAATGATGATTCAATGAATGAAAAAGAGCCGGATGATATTGGACCATCTGCCGGCTCATTAAAGGTGTTTTTTATAAAAACTATTAGCCCGTTAATCTTGATCTCACCCAAGGTTAATGGTGCCATATCAAAAACAGTCAAAAATATGAAAAATTTCAGAAAGCGAAAATTTAAGCTTTTAAAAAAATTATTGATCGTAGTGAAAATATTTATTCTTTTGTTTACTGCCGGATTAATGAGTGCTACTGCCAATATATACGGACAGGATGTAAAATTAACCATTAACAAAAGTAATGTCGAGTTAAGCGAACTTCTTGAATTGATAGAATCCCGAACGGATTTTTCCTTTTTCTATAATGATGATCTGATCGATAAGACAGTAAAAGTACATGTTAATACCCATGACAAAGGTATTAAAGAGGTTCTGGATCAGGCATTGGAAGGGACAAAAATAACTTATTCCATAAAAGATAAAGATATTATCTTGAAGGTAAAAGAGGAAAGCCCGTTAATGTCTCCGCATCAGCAGGGTATACGAATTACAGGTACTGTGTCCGATAATTATGGCGAACTATTGCCCGGAGTAAATGTATTGGTTCGTGGTACAAACCAGGGAACAGCTACTGATGTGAACGGGGAATATACCATTACTGTTCCCAGTGATACATCTGTATTATTGTTTCATTTTCTGGGTTATCAGACCCAACAAACAGAGATAGGGAATCGAAGGGTTATAGCCATAATCATGCAGGAAGAAGCGGCAACATTGGATGAAGTGGTGGTAGTGGCTTTCGGAACGCAAAAGAAAGAAAGTGTGGTTGGTTCCGTTACTACTATTAATCCGTCCGAACTTAAGGTGCCGAATAGTAATCTTACCACTGCTTTTGCCGGGCAAATGGCAGGTATTATAGCCTATCAGCGTAGCGGTGAACCAGGAGCCGACAATGCCGACTTCTTTGTACGTGGTATCACAACTTTCGGTACCAATACCAACCCTTTGATATTAATTGATGGTATAGAACTTACTTCGACCGATCTTGCGCGGTTACAACCCGACGATATTGCCAGTTTTTCCGTAATGAAAGACGCTACGGCAACAGCTTTGTACGGGGCCCGGGGTGCAAATGGTGTGATCATAGTTACTACCAAACAAGGAAAAGAAGGTCCGGCAAAGATATCCGTCAGGTTGGAAAATTCATGGTCGATGCCTACCCGGAATGTGGAACTAGCAGACCCCGTTACTTACATGCGGCTTGAGAATGAAGCGGCGAAAACCCGGGACCCGTCAAAAACACAGATCTATTCGGATGAAAAGATCGCAGACACGGAATCGGGTAGAGATCCGGTCCGGTTTCCTTCTAATGACTGGTTGGATATGTTATTTAAAAAATATACCATGAATCAACGTGCCAACATGAGTGTCAGCGGCGGTGGAACCGTTGCCCGTTATTATGTTTCGGGTTCCTTTAACCATGATAACGGTATGTTGAAAGTAGATAAACGAAATAATTTCAATAACAATATCAACAATAAATCGTTCACTCTGCGTTCGAATGTAAGCATGAACATTACCAAAATTACGGAGTTAACCGTTAGGCTGAGCGGTATTTTTGATGATTATAGCGGACCAATTACAGGTGGGGAGGATATGTATAAGAAAATTATGAAGTCAAATCCTGTTATGTTTCCTGCTTTCTATCCGGTAACCCCTCAAACAGCCCATGTGAACCATATTATGTTCGGAAACTATGACAATTTATATACTAATCCCTATGCCGAATCTGTACGTGGGTATAAAGATAAGAATCGTTCGCAAATACTGGCGCAGGTGGAAGTGAAACAGGATTTAAATTTCCTGACCGACGGACTTTCGTTCAGGGGTATGTTGAATATATCCCGCTTATCCCAGTTTTCCGTCAATCGTTTCTATAATCCCTATTACTATCAAATCAGTACATATAATTATCAGACCGGTGAATATACTTTACGTAACACCAATGAAGATTCAGCCACTGATTATTTAGGCTATGGCGAACCTACCGGGGATAAAGTAACAAATTCAACTTTTTATTTTGAAGGAATGGTGAACTATAACCGTACATTTGCCGAAAAACACGATGTCAGCGCTCTGTTGGTCTATATTGCAAGACAATCGCTTAATGCCAATACATCCAGCCTGCAACTTTCTTTGCCATCGCGTAATATCGGGTTGTCCGGACGTGTTACCTACTCCTACGATAAACGTTATTCTGGTGAGTTTAATTTCGGATATAACGGATCGGAACGTTTTTCCCATTCCCATCGTTTTGGATTTTTCCCTTCAATGGGTGTAGCATGGAATATTTCTAATGAGAAATTCTGGGAACCCATTAAGTCGGTGGTGTCTAACCTGAAACTCCGCTATTCCTATGGTTTGGTAGGTAACGATCAAATAGGTTCAACTACAGATAGGTTTTACTATCTTTCAGAAATGAATATGAATGATGGTAACAGGTGGATGCAGTTCGGCAGGGATTTGAATTTCCGTCAGAATGGCATTTCCGTAATACGTTATGCCAACGAAGATATTACATGGGAAACTTCAGCCAAGCAGAATTATGCCATAGAAATAGGATTGTGGAACAAACTGACCCTAATTGCCGAATATTTCAAAGAGCATCGGTATAACATATTAATGACACGTTCATCTATCCCGCTTACAATGGGTTTAGCCGACCGGGATAGAGTAAGGGCAAATGTGGGTGAAGCTAATGGTACCGGATTTGATCTTAGCCTGGAATACCAACAAAACTGGACCACTGATTTCTGGACTTCGGCACGTGGTAATTTCACCTATGCCACCAGTGAGTTTTTGGTATATGAGGAACCTGCTTACAGTGAACCATGGCGTTCACATGAAGGTAAATCATTGAAACAGGAGTGGGGTTATATTGCCGAGCGTTTGTTTGTAGATGATGCCGAAGCCAATAACGCTCCTGCTCAGGAAATCAGCACACAATGGTATGGCGGTGGCGACATTAAATATACAGATGTAAATGGAGACGGGCGAATCACTGAGATCGACCGTGTCCCAATAGGTAATCCTACTGTGCCCGAGATCGTTTATGGATTTGGTTTATCAATGGGTTACAAAGGTTTTGATGCTTCTATATTTTTTCAGGGAGCGGCTAATGAATCGTTTTGGATTGAGGCGGATAACATACAGCCTTTTATAGGGCAGAACAACCTGCTTAAAGCAATAGCCGACGACCATTGGTCTGAAGAGAACAGGAGCCTTTACTCTTTCTGGCCTCGTTTAGGTCGTGAAGACAACAGTAACAATACCCCCCGAAGTACCTGGTGGATGCGTGACGGCTCATTTTTGAGGCTGAAACAGGCTGAAATAGGATATTCTATTCCCGGCAATTGGAAAAATAAGTTGAAAATAAGCAATTTGCGCTTATATGTTAGTGGTACCAACCTGTTGTTATGGAGTAAATTTAAACTCTGGGACGTCGAAATGGCCGGCAATGGATTGGGTTATCCGATTCAAAGGGTATATAACCTAGGTATCAATGTGAGTTTTAATTAAAAAGAAAATTTTGATATGAAAAATATAATAAAATATTTAATCATCGGAATGATATGTTTGATGCCAATATCTTCCTGTTCAGACTGGCTCGATGTTGTTCCGGAAGGTACCAGCCGGCTGGAAAATGCATTTTCCTCGCGCACGCCTGCTCTCAGGTATCTCTTTACCTGTTATTCATATTTGACCTCGCATGATAATGGGGTTGCCGTTGATATAACCGGAGGGGACGAAGTATGGTTTGATTCCGAAGTAATGAATCCCCAAATTAGCTTAAACGGGATCAAGTATGCAGAAGGATTACAAACGGCACAGTCTCCTCTCTGGGATTTCTGGCCGCGTTTTTATCAGGCCTTACGCGATTGTAATATTTTTCTCGAAAATATTGTTACGGTGCCTCTCTCATCTGATTTCTCTGAAAGTGATCGTCGTTTATGGACTGCCGAGGTTAAAGTACTAAAAGCGTATTATCATTTTCTACTGTTACGCCAATACGGTCCTGTTCCGATTGTTCGCGAAAGCCTGTCGGTTTCTGCTGGTGTGGATGAAGTGAAAGTTACACGTAATAAAGTGGATGATGTAGTGGACTATGCAATTCAACTGATAGACGAAGCAATACCTGATCTGGAATATGAAGTATATAGCGTTAGTGATGAATTGGGACGGATTACCATTCCCATCGCACTTACAATAAAAGCAATGATTCTGACTACAGCTGCAAGTCCTATCTTTAACGGGAACACATTACATGCTACCCTGAAAAATCACGATGGAACCCAGTTGATCAACAGCGAATACTCGGTAGGGAAATGGGCGAGGGCTGCCGAAGCCTGCAAAGAAGCTATCGATGCTTGTGAATATATTGGACTAAAATTGTACGAATATCCTGGAAGCAGGCAATATAGGCTGACCGATACCATTATGACACAAATGTCGTTACGCAATGCTATCAATGATAGATGGAATGATGAAATTATCTGGGGAGATACCAAGGCACAGGTGACTACTTTTCAGACATTAGCTGCCCCGAAATTAGACACCCGATATCAGGATCATTCAGGAATGCGGCAATATTTCGGTCCGCCATTGAAAATTGCTGAGATGTTTTATTCAAGCAATGGTATCCCGATCAACGAGGACAGTAGTTGGGAATATAATACCCGTTACAGTCTTAGGGTAGCGAATGCCAATGAAGGACTATATGTCCGTGAAGGAGCCCAGACCTCACGTTTGCATTTCGACCGCGAACCCCGTTTTTACGCATGGCTCGGATTCGATAACGGGATGTGGTATGGACAGGGAAATTATGATGATAAATCCCCTTCGAGTCTCTTCTATGTACAGGCAAAAGCCGGACAACCCCAACAGAAGGTTGCGGAAAGCGGTTCTCCCACCGGTTATTATGTCAAGAAATGGATTCATTTTGAAAATGTTCAGAATGCGGCAACCTCTTACAGCGTAGTTTGGTACGTTTGGCCATGGTTCCGTCTTGCCGACCTTTATTTACTATATGCGGAATCCGTTAATGAAGCGGAAAATAATACCGCTAACCGGGAGATTGCGCTGGAATATCTGGATAAGGTAAGGCAACGTGCCGGCCTTGCCACTGTACAAGATGCCTGGAGTAACTATTCCATCTATAATGATAAGTATACGCGTCAGGATGGCTTACGGGATATTATCAGGCAGGAACGTATGATAGAGCTATGTTTTGAGAGAAAACGGTTTTGGGATCTTCGACGTTGGATGATTGCTACTGACATGTACCAGACATCTATACAAGGTTGGGATGTTAAGCAAAGCGATGCCTTAACATATTATATCCCTAAGCCCATTTTCGAGCAGAAATTTACTCTCAGGGATTACTTCTGGCCGATCCCAAGTAGTGAGATAACCGGTAATCCAAATCTTGTACAAAATATAGGATGGTAAAACGGTTAATAATCTAAATGATATAAACTAAAAATAATGACCATGAAAAATCATCATTATCATCTTTTCATCACCATCATTGTTATACTTATCACAGGAGCCTGTAAGGAAGACTCTCTGGATGAGCATCTTGATTCCAATGCGCCTGCTCCTGTTGCAATTGATAAAAGTAGCATTACCCACAGGGATTTTGCCGGAGGGTCGGTACTCTATTACAAGCTCCCAAAAGATGATAATCTTTTGTATGTCAGGGCGGAATATGAAAGTGCGCCCGGTGTTGTCCGTGAAGCAACCGCCTCTTTATTCATCGATTCATTAGTGTTGGAAGGATTTAACGAATCCCGTGCTTATGATATCAGTATTTATAGTGTCGGGAAGAATGAGAAATCATCAGAATCTGTTGTTTATCAGGTTACACCCGGTATTCCTCCTGTATTGACTGCTTTTGAATCATTGACACTTGAGACAGCATTCGGTGGGGTACGGGGCGGTTTTCAAAATGATGCTGAAACTCCATTAACTGTGGTATTGTCGGCAGACACTACTTTTACGGGAAACTTTATCCAGTTGCGTTCTTTTACTTTGTCTGAAATAAGATCTACTTTCACTTATTTAGACATGGATTCTGTTGAAACGACTTTCAATATTTACATGAAAGATCGATGGGGTAACAGGACAGAATCAAAACAGTTTGTGCTCAAACCCTTATTTGAAGAGGAAATCCCGAAACCATGGTCTGCATATGCATTACCTTCCGATTGGATTGATGCAGCAGAAGGTAATGCTAATTATGGATTTACTAATCTTTGGGACGGTGTTTACAGTCAACGGAATGCTAATATATTTGCTTCCAGTCATACCGGACCGGCTTTTCCTTATACCTGTACCTTCACTTTAGGCCGGGAAGCTATCATTAGCCGGATGGTCATGCATCATCGTTTGAATTTTGAATATGTAGGTAAAACACCTAAAAAGATAGAATTATGGGGATCGGATAGCGATGATCCCGGAGATGACCTATTGCTGAGCGGTGACTGGTTTTGCCTGGGTAAGTTTGAATCGAAAATGCCTTCGGGAGGTAATTCTCCGACAGACGAAGATAAAGTGTATGGTAATGGAGAAGGTGAACAATTCATGGTGGTCCCGAATGATGAAATCCCTAACCCTTACCGTCCTGTCAAATTTCTCAGGATACGGCCACAGGAAGTATGGGATGGCACAAAAGGAGGCCAGATTATTATTGCCGAAATAGATTTATATGGGCAACTTGTGAAATAATATTTATGTAAAAATATGAATATGAATAAATTATTATATATTATTATTATCGTCATATTGACGTTTTCATGTAAGGACCAGGACGATATTTATAAAGAATACCGGGTGCCCAACAGTACTGTCTATCCGGGCAAACCGATATCCCCCGGATTTCGTTCGGGAGATGGATATGCTGAAATATCATGGCTGCGGGGTAGTGACCCGTCTGTTTCATATGCCCGCATCTACTGGAATAATTATACGGATTCCGTACAGGTGGAAATTCCGGAAAATGCGGATACTGTCAGGCACAGGATCATGCTTGATGAGGGAAATTATGCATTTAGTATCAAAGCTTTCAATAGCAAGGATCTTGCATCGGTGCCTGCTGAAATGATTGGAAAAGTGTATGGAGATAACTTCCGGGCCACATTGTTTAACAGAAGCGCCAAGAATATTCTCTACGATCCGGACACCGAAGTGTTGACTATCGAATGGGTAGGACAGGCGGAAAATGAAGTGAAGTGTATCCTGAAGTATGTTGATATACAGGATCAGGCTGTACAACAAAGTATCACATTGAGCGAACCGACCACTGTTATTGAAAATTTTAAGCGGGGACTCAGTATCAACAGCTTTTTTGTGCCGCCTTCATGTATCGATACATTTGCTAGTGAGCCGTCTATTCCAAAGATCACTATGCCTGCGCTTTATAAGGAAGTCTCCACATCGTTGGATTTGGCAGGAACCAAAAAAGACGTTGCAGTAACAGATCATGGAACTTATATCGAACTGGTTAAAACAGGTAATGATCCGTACATTCATACGCAGGGTTTGACGGAAGCATTGAACCTGGCGGTTTATTACAAGGTTTATTTTTACATTGAATATCAGAACAGCCGTGAAATTAATGATGCCCAATTGTTTTTTGGAAAACCTAATGCGGCGGGAGGTGTTTCTACAAATGAGGAATTACATTTTGATTTTACAGGTCTTGATGCCGCTGATGAATCAAAATGGGCAGTCTTTAAATTCGATTGTGAAGCAGCCATCAATACCCATGGTTGGGGAAGTGTAGGACATAGGTTCCGTTATGATTTTGTAGCTACAGGTGCGCCTGATGCCACTGTCTATATCAAAAAAATGTGGTTTGAGATATATACATTACAGGAAGTGGATTTATGATGATAATCAATGTGTTATATTGATTTAATAAGGATAGTTACATATCGTCTGGCAGCAGAAGATTTTGATGATTATACTCAATAAGTAAATTACTAAGTAATTTTAAACCCTGTAAAGTATTTCAAAAACGTTGGAATCTTTACAGGGTTATTAGTGATATTGAAAAATAAATACTTTTTGATAATTCTGGAATTCATATGAGTTGTTTTAGTTCGGACAAATACATGTTAAAAAAACTTCACTTGATTATCTGTTGTGCATTTCTCTTGACAGGAAATATATGTGCTCAGGAATTTTCCGTACCATTTAAGCCAAGTGTTGATTTGGATAGTGATTTTCAAAACCCTCCTGATTATGCCCGTACACGGGCTTATTGGTGGTGGCTCGAAGGATATATAACCAAACAGGGAATTCTTGATGATCTGACAGCCATGAAAGAAGCCGGAATAGCCGGAGCCATTATTTTTGATGCTGGAAGTTCAGGTTATTATACGGGTAAACTAACCTATCATAATACTATCCTTCGCTCAAAAGCAGGTCCCGGGTTCATGAGTCCCGAATGGCAGGAATTGTTTGCTTATTCTTGTCACATTGCCGACAGCCTCGGTATAGAAATCAGTTTGAACATTACCAGCGGCTGGAATGACGGGGGGCCATGGGTAACTCCTGAATATGCATCGCAAAAATTAGTCTGGAGCGAAATAACAGTCGAAGGCGGTCAAAGATTGAACCAAAAGTTACCATTACCCGGTAAGCTTCTTACTTATGAGGGTTCCTCCAAACCTTATTTTAAGCCGGTAGCAACATTGGCTATAAAGTTGTTGCCTGGGGCTGAAGCCGTACAACCTTTGCCGTATTTTAACATCAAAGCCGTACATACGATCTCGATACCACAAACTCCCAACGGATTGGGCTATGACTGGGAGACTTTTGTCCGTCCGCTTCCTGATGGGCTTTCCGGCTATCATGCCCGCCTGGAGGACGTGATCGATATCAGTGAATATGTAAATGAAAATGGTGATATCAGTTGGGATGTCCCGGAAGGCCGCTTTGCAATCCTTCGTTTCGGTCATACCGGAACGGGTGTTAAAGTATCGACACACAGTCCGGGCGCCGGAGGGTTGGCGATCGATTATATGAATGCCGGTGCGATGGAACTACAGTTCAATCATGCTGTCCTGCCTTTGATTCAGGATCTCCAAAAAAAAGGCAGTAAATCGTTGCATTATCTTCATGATGACAGTTGGGAATTGGGTGCAGCTAACTGGACCCCGCTTATGGAACAGTTCTTCACGGAAAACAATGG
Source organism: Bacteroidales bacterium (assembly GCA_031275285.1). Classification (NCBI taxonomy): domain Bacteria; kingdom Pseudomonadati; phylum Bacteroidota; class Bacteroidia; order Bacteroidales; species Bacteroidales bacterium. Next base: position 11,536 of record JAISOY010000084.1, read on the forward strand.
ATATGATATTAGGAAGTTTCTGCCGGTTGTTGCGGGAAAAATCATTGAAAGCCATGATCTTTCCGAACGTTTTTTGTATGATTTTCGCCGTACTATTGCTGATCTCATTTTCCGGAATCATTACAAGAAATTCAAAGAATTGTCTCATCGATATGGGTTAGGCTTACACCCCGAATCCGGCGGTCCGCATCCTGCTCCAATCGATGCATTGAAAAATCTCGGACAAAGCGATATCCCAATGGGTGAATTTTGGGCTATTGCCAACACACATAGGGTAGCACCGCATCAACGCCTTTATATCAAGCAGGGAGCATCAGCTGCACATATTTATGGTAAGCGTTTCATGCAGGCCGAAGGACCTACAACCATCGGCCCTCACTGGGAACGTGACCCATGGATGTTGAAGCCTACTATGGATAGGGTTTTCTGCGAAGGGATGAACCGTTTTGTCATACATACTTTTACACATTCACCCAGGGAAGCAGGTAAACCAGGTAATGAGTATTTTGCCGGAACACATATCAATCCAAATGTTACCTGGTGGAAACAGGGAAAAGCTTTTCTCGATTGGTCTTCCCGTAATTCGATGATGCTTTCGCAGGGACTTTTTGTGGCCGATGTCGCTTTTTATTACGGAGACAATGTTCCTAATCAGGTGCCGTTAAAGCATATTGATCCTCGTCTTGGTGAAGGTTACGATTATGATGTGGTGAATACCGAGGTGATCCTTGAACGCATGAGTGTCCGTAATGGAAGAATATATCTCCCGGATGGTATGAATTACCGGGTATTGGTTTTACCCGAAAGAAAAGCCGTGAATATACAGGTGCTTGATAAACTGGAGCAAATGGTAAAAGAAGGAGCTGTTATAATCGGACCTAAACCTGAAACAATTGTTGGGTTACAAAATATGGATACCGCTGAGAAGCGTTTGGCGGAAACTGCCGGGCGTATGTGGGGAAATATAGATGGGGACAGGGTTACTGAGAATGTTTATGGAAAAGGGAAGGTCATATGGGGTAAAACCATTCGTGAAGTACTGGAAAATGAGGGTATTGTTCCTGATTTTGAATACATAAGCGGTCATGCTATTGAAAAAAAACTAGATAAGCAGGCCACGCAACTTGATTATATTCATCGTACTGTTTCCGATTATGGAGAAACGAACGATCTGGAAATATATTATATAGCCAATCGCTTGGAACGTCCTGAATACACTTCATGTTCATTTCGAGTTACCGGTCAGCAGCCTGAAATCTGGTATCCGGAAAACGGCAGGATCGTTCCGGTAAATACATATGTTTCTTCTGGTGACCAGACTACTATTCCATTGTATCTTGATCCTTTCGGTTCCGCTTTTGTGGTTTTTCGTCGGCCCGTAAAATCTGATCCTGTTACTGTCATCAGAATGAATGGTGTGGAAATATTTCCATCGCCATCTAAAACGTTCGACAAAATCCCATTTGAACATTTGTCCGATGGTAGCCTGGGTTTTCATCATGAAGGAATTTTCACTTTGTCCAAAAACGGTAAAGAAGAAGAAATCAGGGTTAATCCTCCCGGTAATATTTATCTGGATGAGTCATGGCAGGTATCTTTTGATCCTGCGTGGGGAGGGCCTGAACATATTGTTTTTCCCGAACTGATGTCCTGGACTGAACATTCGGATCCCGGGATAAAATATTATTCAGGAACTGCTATATACAAAAAAACATTTGAGATAGATGGGAAAGTCATGCGTAATTTCCGGATTAGATTGGATCTGGGCGAATTACATCATATCGCAGAAATAAAAATTAATGGAAAAACTGTCGGCATATGGTGGAAAAAGCCTTTTGGAGGAGATATTACCGATTTTGTGAAAAAAGGTAAGAATTCATTGGAAATAACCGTTGTAAATCTTTGGCCCAACCGAATTATTGGAGATCAATCATTACCTGAAGAACAACGTTATACTAAAACCAATGTGGTGAAATTTACCAAAGAAACCCCTTTGTTGCCTTCCGGGTTAATTGGTCCGGTACGGTTATCATTTAGTACAAAATAAAAATAATGTTGTTCGTATCGGGATAAATGTCCACATTGATACTATACCGGTAATGGCTATAAAAACGTAAAAATATATAGGAAAATCAGAGAAATCAGTAAGATTTAAGGATCAGTACTCTTATCATTAATTATGAATTCTTTAGATGTTAATATAGAATCCGTAAATGAAAAGTTAATTCTTGATCGTAAATTGTGGTAGTTACTTTGATTATTTTAGATTTTTATCGATTTGACTTAAGTGGTTGACAGTTAGGGCTTTTTGCGGGGTTTTGAATTTCAGAAGTAACGATCTACTAACAGTGCGTCTTACATCAGTTTGCGGTGTAAGGCTATCAAATAACCCGGGTGTATGGATAAGCATTTTTTCGGGATTTCCGGTAAAATTCTTTTCAGCCTTGACGTTTCGTTCTTGGAATAATATCTTCGTGTTCAGATAAATTAGAGAATTATTTCATTGTGAATTAGCACTTTCCCATACTATGTATTTAAATTACAACATCTTTGGGACGGACAGAATAAGCAAACCCCCTATCATTGGAGATGATTCTTAATATCTAACCAAATTTGTTAGTCACAATTCAATTTCTCTTCGGCACGTTTAATAATAATCCCTGCCTTTTCTCTGAATGTAATTTCACTTTCAAATACTGTTGCACCACCAATATCTTCTCCCATACTTGTCCAAACGCCTTTACAGTTATAAAAATACCATAACCCATAGCCAAAAGAATCAAGGTAAGCATCATTTACAACTCCGGCTATTTTATTGTTATATAGGAATATTTTGGGCACATTTATGTCCAATATCTTGTTTTTCTTCAACTCATCCATGCCCGGATTATTTAGTTGGGTGGTCTTGATTTCCATCATATATGCATTCAATGGAGAGTATGTGTCATTGACATATAGTAAATCATTTATTTTCTTGTCTACCGTCAGGGAAGAATAACAACCTTCTGGAAGAGCATTATTTCTCAATATAATTTTGGAGTCCAGTTTTTGAGATTTTATTTTTCCCTTCTCAACATTAACAAAATAAGAATTATGATTGTCACTTTGACTAACAAATTCTGCAGCTTTTCCATTTTTGAAAAGTATGCCTGCTAATTCATCATTTGCATATCCAAAAGGTATTTGCCTTTCTATTATCATCTGGTGGTATAATTCTCTTCTGTCTCCTTGTGAATAGTGGGGGCAATTGCTATAAGGTAATACGCCAAGTCCATCAACGACACTTAAGTTAATAGGTCTGGAATCGCTGATTCCATTTTGAAACCAACAGATCGAACCTGCACTTCCTCCCGCTACGATTATTCCTTTATTTAATGCATCTTTCAGGATAATATCTATCCCTTGAGCCCTCCAAATACCAAGCATGTTTAAGGTATTGCCCCCGCCAACCACAATGGCGTCGGTATTAAGCAAAATATCTTCGAAGGATTGATTGTTTTTTGAAGAACTCACCCAAACTTTGAGGATTATTGTATCTAATTTCAATGTATTACAAATGCGTTCCCAATATTTAATGTTATCCTGGTTGTCTGCACTTGCAGTCGGGAGGTAACAGATTTTCGGACTTTCTTTTTTTGTCAAATTAGCTATATATTCAACCATTTTCAAATTGATATCACCTCCCCAAATAAAAATAGTTTCATTGTTTTTATTGATATTTTGCTGTGCTTTTACATTTTCTATTCCAATAACAAAAAACATTGCAAGTGCAAGAAAAGTTAGAATTGTTCGTTTCATCATCAATTTTGTTGTTTTGTGATTTACTAATTTACCTATTTGTGATATTCTAAATAAAACACTTTAATTCCCATCTTATAAATAAAGCAAATTTATCAAATATCTGGAAGTCAACCAAAATTACATCTTGAAACCGCATTGTTTGCCTGTATTTTTCAGCTTCTCGTTGCAACTGCTGTTGCTCGGAACAGGGAAAACGCGGTTGTCGACCGTTAAGCCTTTGTATCTCTCTATTAATCGCTTGGGAACATCCAATAGTCGGATATTGGAATCTGCTTATTTCTTCTTTCTACGGAGGAGTTTATTTTATAAACATGATGATATGAATTTTACTCATACTATTGATAAACATCCAAAAAATCCTTATGTTTATCGCTCCAATACGGTATGAGGGCTGGAGAAGAATGGGTACTTCAGAGTAGGACGGGGAGTAACTTGTTTTGGAGTAATATTATTTTGACAATTTAGGGGACATAAATATCAATTAATAATCAGGTTATGAACATTTCTTTTAGTATGAACAGATGTTTTTGTAAAAGAGTTTTTACTTGTTTCTTTACTATCTGTTTTTTAGGAACAACTATACCGGCACAGGTAAAAGACCAACAGTTTCCTTTGCCGCCTCATTCCATGCAATTATCGGGTTATCTTGAAAAAGACATACAAAATTCAATGGATAACTGGAATAAGGGCGTGATCCCTTATGCTTCCTTTGTCGATTTCTTCCGTAAAGGGCGGGCACAATTTGCCCTGGGTGAGATGTGGGGAAAAGCGGTACGCTCCGCATGTATGTTTTACCGTTATACCCAGGATCCGGAGCTGAAGAAAATACTGGATGAAACTGTCCGGGATATATTGTCTACGCAGCAACCCAACGGTAGTATCAGCTGTTCGTCTGTGGACAAACAACCCGACGGGCCGGCCGGTGATATGTGGGAACGTAAATATGTCATGCTGGGATTGGAAGAATATTACGAATGGGTAAATCCTGATCCCAAAGTACTCGAAAGTTTGAAAAAACAAGCCGATTGCATCATTAACCAGGTAGGGAAGGCTCCTAAAACGGAAATTACGGATCTGGGTTGGAGTGCGACGAATATAGGATATGAACCCTGCCATATCGAGTCCAGTACATTGCTGGAACCTTTTATGCGTTTGTACAAATTTACGGGACAACAACAATATCTGGATTTTGCCACCTATATTTTCGGGGCGGGAGGTACCAAACACTATAATGTCTTTGAAATGGCGCTCAATAATGTGGAACCGTATAAGATGGCGGGGCATTATCCGAAAGCTTATGAGATGACCTCATTATTTGAAGGTTTGGTCGAATACTACCGTGTAACGGAAGACCCTACGATAAAAAAAATGTTGGTTAATTATTATAACAATGTCAGGACAAAGGAAATTACTATCATCGGAAATGGCGGTGGTGATCAGCCTTACCATCCCATGGTGGCCGGTGAAGCCTGGGATAATACGGCATTTGAACAAACCAATCCGGATATTACACGAATGATGGAAACCTGTGTCGGAGTCACATGGATGAAGTTTTGCAGCCAGATGTTACGCTTAACCGGGGACTCTTCACCTGTTGACGAAATCGAAAAATACATCTACAACGGATTGCTCGGTGCCATGAAACCTACGGGCGACGGCTTTAGCTATGTCAATCTGTTCAACGGGAAAAAAGTTAACGGCCATGGTTGGGGTTGGCATTTTGATGACCTGCATGTAACCTGCTGTAACCTGAATGGTCCTATGGGCCTGGCGTATATACCATATGTTGCAGTAACTAATTCCGTTTCGGGGCCTGTGATCAACCTGTATAATGCCGGAAAAATATCCGCAACAACACCATCCGGCCGGGCTATGCAAATAAACATTGAAACTGATTATCCGCAATCCGGTAAAGTAATGATTCATGTAAATCCAGGGAAAGCAGAAAAATTTGCCGTTCAATTACGTATTCCGGGCTGGAGTGAAAATACCAAAGTGATGGTTAACGGCAAAAAAATAGCGGTTTCTTCTGGTAAGTACGCTACAATCGACAGGAAGTGGAAACAAGGTGATTTGATCGAGATAGAGTTTGAAATGAAATGTCGTGTTGTGGATGCGCCCAGGGGCAGTAACCGGAAAGGCGATAATTTCCAGGCAATAATCTGGGGGCCGATCGTGTTGGCCCGCGATGAAAATATCGATCCCGGATATAACAAACCTGTTCGGATAAAAGCGGGTGAACAAAACATAGTGAAGATAAGTAAAGTGAAGCCTACCAGGGCTGATGCCCGTATGGAATTTGTGGTTCCTACCACGGAAGGTGATATACGTATGGTTGATTATGCTTCCGTAAACGGGTGGGCGGGATCACAGGTATGTACCTGGTTGCCGCTTCCTGGGCAATAGCTTTTTCCTGCGTTGATTGGTGGCCACTTCCATCAAATTTGTTGAACTGTTTATTTTGTCGTTTGTATATTTTTAAATTTAGAATTATCATCGGTCAACTGAAAATTGACAATACATGATTATTCCCGGTGGAATGAAAACAACCCTTTCAACGGTAATGGCAAAAGGATTTTTTCAGGAGTAAATTGCATTATGTTCCAATCTAAATAACTAATTTAGCGTAGTGTAATATGAAGAGTCAATATTTTAGTGTGAAATTCAAAGTACAATGTTTAAGACTGAGTAAAAAACGGAATTCTTAACCCGGAACTTTGAATATTGAGATAATAGCCATTAAGATAATTGTGTAGAGACAAATCATTCATGTGCCAGCCGTTCGAAAATGAGTTAACAAGCTCGCTGGAGACAATATATCATGGATGTTTAATTTCGTTGAGCCTCCGGGTTCATTTAAACCTTAAAAAATCAACTTAGCGTCAGCCCTTAGTTTGCGTTATAAAAATAAAAGCGATGTTAATCCGTTCTCATGGAGCGAACTTAGCCGAAGGATATCTCGCGAATGGAAGAAGTAACTAAAGCGTAATAAATAATATTCAAATGAGAAAATCAATTTTGTATACAGGATTATGGGTATTGTTGGTACTACAATTATCTTGTACTTCATCGGACATGTACGAAGGTTTCGTTCATCCGCCAGACTCAACAAAACCGGGTATTTATTGGTATTGGATGAATGAGAATGTTTCGAAGGAAGGAATAACCAAAGACCTTGAAGCTCTTTACAGTAAAGGGATAGGCGAGGTTTATATAGGGAATATTTATGATGGAGGCAAGTTAGGTGCTGTTGAAACGCTCAGCAGTGAATGGTTCGAATGCATGCAACACGCCATCAGGGAAGGAAGCCGTATCGGGATTAATATAAGTACTTTTAATTCAGCCGGATGGAGCCAGTCGGGCGGTCCTTGGGTAAAACCGGAGGATGCCATGCGTTACCTGGTATATTCGGAGGTTGAAGTTGAAGGTCCGGCCACCATAAAACAATATATTGGCAAGCCGAAAGAGTTTTTCCAGGATGTTTCCGTAATCGCTTACCCGGTATTGCTTGAGGAAACACAACTAGAGGCGGCGATTACATCAGTTCCTGCGGCGATACGAATAACCAGCCTGACGGATGCGGACCCCGGGACGATATGTACATTTACAAACCGGGCCAGAGAGCCGATACAAATAGATATCAAATATCAGGCACCTGTAACTAAAAGGAGTTTGCATATCAAACCCGGCGACCAGCGGTACCATATGTTTTGTGATGTCCTGATAAAACAGGATGGTGAATTTGTACCGGTAAAATCGCATTATTTTGACCGCATTAAAAGAGAAGTACGCATGGGAGCCGAACCTTCGGCGCCTTTGGCGATGTCGTTGGGAGAAGTAACATCAACCGAGTTCCGGATCATATTGAAAGATTTACCGGAAAAGTTTGAATTGCGGGAACTTAACTTATCCGTAAAACCCATTCTTGAAAATTATCCGGAAAAATGGCTTATCAAGATACCCAGTAGGGCAACTCCCGATTGGTTTGCACATATATGGCAAAATCAGGAACAACCCGGTACAACAGGAATTGTAGCAGAAAAACAAATACAGAATATTTCACAGTTTCTGAAAGGTGATACCTTATGCTGGGATGCGCCCGTCGGTAAGTGGAAGATACTCAGGGTGGGAATGACTACCACCAATACGACCAATCAGCCGGCTGCACCGGCTGCGAGGGGTCTGGAGATCGATAAAATGAATAAAAGGCCCATTGAAAACCATTATAATTCGTATGTGGGGAAAATTGTTAATGGAATGCCGCAGGAAGATGTCAAATCGTTTACACGCGTTATTGCCGACAGTTACGAAACCGGTCCGCAAAACTGGACGGATGGTTTTGATACTGTATTTGTCAATAAATACGGATACGATCCTTATCCGTGGATGGCTGTTTTAACAGGCCAGATTGTCGGTTCTGTCGATCAGTCGAACCGCTTCCTGTGGGATATGCGCAGACTGGTCGCCGAGCGTGTCGCTTCCGAATATGTGGGAGGAATGAAAGAAATATGTGAAAAAAACGGGACACAGCTCTGGCTGGAAAATTACGGATGGGACGGATTTCCTTCCGAATTTATTCTTTACAGCAAATATTCACCTGCCGTTGGTGGTGAATTCTGGACCAATCACGGTGAAAATATCGAATGTCGTTTAGCTTCATCGGGATGTCATATGTATGGAAAAAATATGGTATATGCCGAATCGTATACAACAGTTAACAGCTGTTATCAGTATTATCCCGGCAATCTTAAACGATCAGGAGACCAAAGCTATACTGAAGGTATCAATCAACATATCCTGCATTTATGTATTCATCAACCTGATGATAAAAAAGTCCCCGGTATCAATTCCTGGTTCGGTATCGAATACAACCGGCACAATACATGGTTCGACCATTCCAAATCATGGATCGATTACCAGCGGCGCTGTTGTTACATGTTACAACAAGGGAGGCATCATGCGGATGTATGTTTCTTTATCAGCGAGGAATCACCCAGGATGAGCGGATGGGTAGATAAACAAATATCCAAAGGATATGATTATGATTTTATCAATTCGGATGTGATAGAGAATATTATCCAGGTGGAAAACGGACGGTTAATCCTTCCTTCGGGGGTGAGTTATTCGTTGTTGGTGTTGCCTCCGTTGAATACTATGCGCCCTGAAGTGTTGAAACGGATTAAAGAACTGGTGGAGCAAGGCGCAAATATTTTAGGTAATCCCATTGAGAGATCGCCCAGTATGTCTGATTATCCGCAATGCGACCATGACGTACAAAAATTATCAGGTGAAATCTGGGGAAGTGCAGACTATCAGATAAAAGAAAAAATAGAAAGAAAGGTAGGGAAAGGACAGGTGTTTTGTAATATGCCTATCAATACGGTATTAGAAAGAATCGGTACAGGCGAAGCTGTCAGTTTTGACCCGGAAATGCCGATATTATGGAAACAACGTATCCTGGATAAAGGAGCTGTTTTTTTCTTATCCAACCAGAAAGATACATTATTAAATCTGGATATCGCATTTAACATAACGGGTTACCAACCTGAATTATGGAATCCTGTGGACGGTACACGACGCAAGCTGGATCAGTTTTCTTTTACAGATGCTAAAACAGTTATTCCTGTAACATTGGACGAGTATGAAAGTTGTTTCATCGTATTTAGTGAAAAATTATCCAAATCGGCAAGCGGCGGGTCAAAAAATAAGCAGTATGAAAATAAAACCCTGTTGGCTCTTGATAACACCTGGGATATTGAATTCTTTAATAAACGGACAGGTGAGAAGATAGAATTGAAACAACACGGGCTTGAAAACTGGGCGGAATCAGAGGACGAACAAATCAGGCATTTTTCAGGAATGATCACCTATAAAAATGATTTTGACATAACAGAATTGCCATCCGGCAAAAATATCTATTTGAGTTTTGAGAATCTTTTCGAAACAGCATCTGTTTCAGTCAATGGGAAAAGATTAGAGCGAGAATTGTGGTGCAAACCATTCAGAATAGATATTACTTCATACCTGAAACAAGGGAGCAATCATCTTGAACTTAAAGTAAGTAATTCGTGGAAAAATAAAATGATAGCGCAAAATGAAAAACCGATTGAAGAACGTGAGTTGTATTATTTGTATTATAATGGAGGGAACAAATTGGGTCCTTCAGGAATTTGGGGTAATGTTGTTTTAAAAGTGATTGAATAACAGTGTTTTTGTGAATATCAGGGATAAAAAAGGGATTTTTTGTACTTCCTTTTTTATTTCTGACACAAAAGATATAATTCACTATGATGATTTACCTCGGTAAATGGAAAGCGATTCACGGATTTGCATTTGACTGTCTGAAAGTCCGTTTTCAAACGGAACGGCGAAACCCTCATGCAAGTAAATGCAAATTACTTTCAGTGAACTCGCACACTTAGGTCAGCCGTAATTTGTGACTTTTTAGACATCCTCATAAGAATCTCTTAGTCGATTTAGATTTAAAGTATATCATAAACTCTTCATTTTTCATTCAATGATCTCTATCTTTTTAAAAACAACCGGAATTTTTGTCCGTATATTTCATGTTCTTTTACTACGCTTTGTGTTAATTATCATTTGTCAGTTAACCATTGCCGGTTATTTATCTGCACAAATAGTAATTGATAGGATTACCTATACGGTAGACACACTGTTGAACACCCATGTTGTTGCACCCGGAATCAAAAGGACTTATTACGATCTGCCTGAGTTTACTGCTCCGCTGGGAAAAGGATTGAAAGTAAATGTGCTGGAAGTAGATGTTTCAAATCCTGTTGTGAGCATTGAAACCTGTACAGGTAAACCGGCAAACTGGGCAGGACTGGAAACGCCTGTCTCCATGATGTCCCGTAAAAAGACAGAATATCAAAATGATGGCCGTCTGCCTGTAGCTGCCATCAATGCCGATTTTTACCTGACTTCATCAGGAGGCTATGAGTATTTTATCGAAGTCGGCCGTTCGATGGGTATGGAAATAAGCAACGGTATGTTGTCGCAGCTTCCTGTTTCAGGGAGGGAATTTTCCATTGCTTTTGATGACAATAGTACTCCTTATACAGGTAATGTCAGCTATACAGGAGAGGTGGATATCAACAATACACCGGAAAAATATACTTTGTCGGAGATCAATTATAAGGCTGCAGAAGGGAAACTGGTATTTTTCAACACTGCCGCCAACAAAAATGCAACGCCGCAATCCCATGCATGGTCGCCATATAAAAGTACCATGGTACTCCTTTCCATGCATTCAGACCGCTGGAAAGTAAATGAACGGATAGAGTTCAAGGTGGAGAGCATTACGGAAGATACTTACGGACTGGATATCCCTGAAGGAAAAGTCGTGCTTGTCGGAAACGGGGATGCTGCTGTTTTTTTAGGAAAAATGGAAATCAACGATATTATAGGAGTGAAAATGAATATCAGAATCAATAATCAGTTATTGTCCGGCAATTATTTAAATGTGGTGGGTACCAACCAATATATACTCCAGAACGGAACCCCGACGAACAATAACTGGAATGAATATCATCCACGTACAGCCATTGGTTTTTCAAAAGACGCTGCAAAAGTATACATGGTCATAGTGGATGGGCGGGCGGCAAATTATTCAGGAGGTGTTACTACAAGGCAGTTGGCTGATATTATATCTTCTGCCGGGGCATGGACTGCCGTGAATTTAGATGGTGGAGGTTCAACAGCTATGGTCGTGCATGATAAAATTGCCAACAAACCTTCTGATGGTTCAACCAGGGCTGTTACTAATGCCCTGTTGGCTATTTCTTCTCTTCCGGTCGATACTGAAATAGCAGGAATCGATCTTTTTCCGGAACGGGTGATCACCAAAACAGGCGGATCAAGGCAATTGGGAGTCATTACACGTAATGTGCAGGGTGAGGTGATTGATTATATGACTACTGAAAATATAACTTTCAGCATCCGGGGTAATATAGGCAGCATTGAAAATGGTGTTTTCCAGGCATCAGGCGAGAGGGGAGAAGGTTATATATTTGCCGAATATGCCGGAGAAAAAGATTCCACTTATGTGAAGGTACGGGGTGAAGTTGATTTTTCGAATGCAGGATTAAAGAACATTGCAGTAAGCCAGGGCGAGTTAATCCCTGCTTTCGATCCTGAGATCTACCAGTATACATTGGCTTTGAATTCTTTTCCGGCAAAAGTTACAGTAACCGGTGAACCTGAAGATATTAAGGCAGTTATAGCCGGAAATATTACGGAAAAATTGGTTGTTTCAGGCCAGAAAGTAGTGTTATTGGTACAATCGGAAGATAAAACGCAAAAAAAATCCTACACAATTACCATTTCCGGAACAACAGGAAACGGAGAAATGCTGAAAAATGAAATAAAAATATTCCCCAATCCTGTAAGAAGCGGCCAGATGCTTTCAATTCATTTAGATGAACTGAAAACAGATTTGCTTATAAAAATTTATGATACGTCGGGATGGTTGGTTAAAACCATCAAATCATCCGGACAAAAAATGGAAGTCCCCGTGACCTTTTCTCAGGGAACATATCTTGTCTCTATTTTTGATGGCGGAAAAAATATTTTAAATACTAAAATGTTAGTGGAGTAATGATCATTAAGATCAGCGTTGAGTAAAAAACTATCCTGAATTTTAAGTGGTTTCTGCCGGACTAAAAATCTGACAAACTTAGGCGGATATTTGTGTGATGACGGAAAAATTATTCCTGTTGCCGGGCATCCGGTATAGGAAAAATATAAGATGTTGCCAAACAATTAATCTTTATATCTTTGCACAAAGGTAATATTTATGAGTAGCCATAAAGGTGTTGATGTCAAGAAACTTCAGAGTGGTGACAAAAGGGAATTTGAGCTGATGTTTAAATCTTATTATCCCTATTTATGTTTCTATGCCGAAAGTATTGTTGGAGAAAAATGTGCTGCCGAAGAAATTATGAGCGATTTTTTTTTACGCTTATGGGAAAACCATAAGTCAATAGTTATCAACAAATCTCTTCAGGCATACCTGATGAAAGGTGTTCGTAATAATTGCCTGAAACACCTTGAACACATGAAGGTGCATCAAAAACATAAGGAACATGTTCAATATCTTATGGAAAATAGTGACTTATTGCTGCCGCAATCCGGGGAACATCCTCTTTCATTACTGATTACACGGGAATCACTGGAGGAAATAGAAAAAGCTATTGATTTGCTCCCTCCTCAATGTAAAGAAGTTTTTACCCTGATACGGATGGATAACCTTAGTTATGAAGAAACCTCCAAAAAGTTGGGAATTTCCATCAATACGGTTCGCACCCAAATCGTCAGGGCAATGAGAAAACTAAAAGAATCAATAAATATTTAGATTTTTTTTGATTTTGTATGTTCTTGATTGCTTAGCCATTCGATAGTAGAAGCCTATATTTTTCTAATTATTTTTTCCTCCCATGTCACATCTTTTACATCTAAACCGGTCATATTACTATAATGGACAATAATTTTCACATAGAAGAGATCATTGGTAGAGTTTTTTCTGGTAATATTACACAGGAAGAATTATCCTATTTGCGTCAATGGCTATCGGAAAGTGAAGGGAACCGGGAACTGTATGATTCATACCTGAATTGCTGGATTACGGCTAAAATGCCTAATGATAAGATTGAATCCCAAACGGATAGTGCCTGGCTCGCTTTGAACGGACGCATTGTCGATCATACAAGAACATCCAGGTTTTCAATTAAATATTTGTCAAGGATTGCTGCTGCCTTTCTTATTATATTATGTCTTGGAACAATTGTTGGCTTACTTGTAAAGAACAATGCTCCGGATCAACAATTGTCTTATACGGTATATCATTCCCCGGGCGATTCCATATTAAAGGTTTCATTGCCGGATCATTCACAGGTTTTTTTAAACAGAGGCAGTATTTTACGTTATCCGTCGGATTTTAATTATCAAAACAGGGATGTTTATCTGGAAGGCGAAGGGTATTTTGAAGTAACAGGGAATGCATCTTTACCATTCACGGTTCACACATCAGCATTGCAGGTGAAAGTATTGGGCACTTCTTTCAATATCAATGCCTATAAAGAAGAATCTGAGATCATTACAACATTAGTAACAGGAAAAATAGATCTTCTGATGGACAATATGCGTTCAACTGTTTTATATCCGGGCCAGCAGTTCATATTCCGGAAAGATACAGAGGAAACGGAATTATTAACCGTAGATGCCGGATTTTATACTTCATGGATCAATGGATATTATAAGTTCGAGCAGGTATCTTTTGAACAGATCGCCAAAAAATTCGAGATGATGTATCATGTAGAGATCATATTTAAAGATAATTCTTTAAAAAATATTCCTTTTACAGGGACTTTTCTCCAGGATCAAAGTATTGAAACATCATTGGACCTGCTCAAAGAAATCAGGTATTTTCAATATGCGATAGAAGGAAATAAAATCATTATTAGTAAATAACTTAAATATAAATAATATCATGAAAACATAAAACCCAATAAAAAACCAGAGCAATGTTCCAGCATTACCCTGGTGTATTTTAAATGAGATTAAAACTGCTGAAACCATTCCTGCCAAGGCTTCAGGTTACAGCAATATTTAAAGTCACAAAAACAGTCAAATGTATGAAAAAAATTCAAACCAAGAGCAGATTATGCCCGATTAACTTATGGTGTATTATGAAATTATCTTTGATAATGCTTTTTATAACGATCCTGCATGTATCGGCAGAGGTCTATTCACAAAATAGCAGATTATCACTGAAAGAAAGACAGGTAAAATTAAGGGATGCTTTTAAGCAAATTGAAATCCAAACCGATTTTTTGTTCCTATATAATGCTGATGATATCTCTGACGATTTAAAAGTAGATATTAGAGCCAAAGATCAACCGATAGAGGAGGTATTGGATGAGTTATTAAAAGATACGGGTTTGGGATATTCCATCAGGGAAAGACATATTGTTATCCGTCCAAAAGAGGTAAAGAAGCCCGGCGCTTTATCGTCGGCGCAAGGGATAAGAATTACCGGTACCGTGTCTGATAATCACGGTGAATTGCTGCCCGGGGTAAATGTACTGATTCGTGGTACAAGTTTGGGTACAGCTACAGATGCAAATGGTGAATATACGATTACCGTTCCGAGCGATACATCCGTATTGTTATTCCATTTCATGGGTTATCAGACCCGGGAAATCGAGGTCGGGAAACGCCGCGTGGTTGCCGTTACCATGATCGAAACAGCTTCTGAAATCGACGAGGTGGTAGTTGTGGCCTTTGGAACGCAAAAAAAAGAAAGCGTGATCGGCTCCATCAGTACCATAAATCCTGCCGAATTGAAAGTGCCTTCAAGTAATTTAACAACGGCTTTAGCTGGGAATATGGCGGGAGTCATTGCTTACCAACGAAGCGGGGAGCCAGGCGCTGATAACGCCGATTTTTTTGTACGCGGTATCACCACTTTCGGCACCAATACCAATCCTTTGATATTAATTGATGGAATCGAACTGACCACTACCGATCTGGCGCGCCTGCAACCGGACGATATCGCCAGCTTTTCCGTGATGAAGGATGCTACAGCGACGGCATTGTACGGTGCGCGCGGGGCCAACGGGGTGATATTGGTAACTACCAAGCAGGGAACGGTAGGTCCCGCGAAAATATCTATCCGTTATGAAAATTCAATTTCCTCACCCACACGGAATGTAAAATTAGCCGATCCGGTTACCTATATGAAGTTGCGTAACGAAGCGGTATTGACACGTAATCCGTTGGATGAACTACCCTATTCCGAAGAAAAAATTGAAAGTACGGCAGATGGAATGAACCCTTTGATATTTCCGGCCAATGACTGGCGCAAAATGTTGTTTAAAAATTATGCCGTAAACCAAAGAGTCAACCTGAATGTCAGTGGCGGCGGCGGTGTAGCACGTTATTACGTAGCGGGTTCTTTTAGCCAGGACAATGGTATCTTAAAAGTGGATGACCGGAATAATTTTAACAACAATATACGGCTACGGAATTATACTTTGCGTAGTAATGTTAACATTGATGTTACTAAAACAACAGAAATGATTGTCCGTTTAAGCGGTAATTTTGACGATTATAACGGACCGATATATACCGGAACGGAAATGTATAATATGGTGATGAGATCCAATCCGGTGATGTTTCCGGCATATTTTCCCGTGGATGATGCCCATAAATCCGTTAATCATATTATGTTCGGCAACTATGATGACAGTTATACGAATCCTTATGCAGAAATGGTCAAAGGTTATAAGGATCAGTCACGTTCCCAGATGTTGGCCCAGATGGAAGTGAAGCAGGATCTCAGTTTTTTGACTGATGGTTTGTCCATAAGGGGTATGATCAATCTTACCCGTCTGGCCAATTTTTATGTGACACGCTATTATAATCCCTACTGGTATCAGATAGTCAGCTACGACCGGGTTACTCATGAATATACGCTGGAGCAGACCAACGATAACGGCACCGAATACCTGAACTACAGCGAAAGTCCCAAAACAGTTGAATCAACCTTCTATGCGGAAGCAATGCTCAACTATAACCGTACGTTTTCTGAGAAACACAGCATCAGCGGCTTGTTTGTATTTATGGCGAGAGAAGGGCTTAATGCCAACTCCTGCAGCCTGCAGCTTTCTTTGCCATCCCGTAATCTCGGATTATCGGGACGTTTGACATATTCCTACGACAGCCGGTATTTTACAGAGTTTAATTTCGGATACAACGGCTCCGAGCGGTTTGCCCAAAAACACCGTTACGGATTTTTTCCTTCTGCCGGTGTGGCATGGAACATAGCCAACGAAGGATTCTGGGAGTCACTAAAGCCCATGGTGAATAATCTGAAACTGCGCTATTCCTATGGTCTGGTGGGAAATGACAATATAGGGACTGCATCCGACAGATTCTATTATTTGTCAAATGTTGATATGAATTCCGGAACCAGAGCGGCGACTTTCGGTACCAATATGGATCAATCCCTCAATGGCATTCAGGTAACCCGTTATGCTAACAAAGATATTACATGGGAAACATCGACCAAACAAAACTTTGCTATAGAAATAGGCCTATGGAATGAAGTGAACATTGTAGCCGAATATTTTACCGAATATCGTGAGAATATATTGATGACCCGTGAAGCGATTCCTCCTACCATGGGACTGACATCAAGCATCAGGGCCAATCTTGGCGAGGCTTCCGGAAAGGGGGTTGATTTATCCTTGGATTATCAACATTCCTGGACAGCAGATTTCTGGACTTCTGCCCGTGCCAATTTTACATACGCCGCCAGCAAATATGAAGCTTATGAAGAACCTCAATACAACGAGTACTGGCGTTCCCGGGTGGGCAATTCGCTAAACCAGATGTATGGTTATATTGCCGAGCGCCTGTTTATGGATGACGCCGAAGCCGAAAATGCCCCGGCACAAGAATTCAACATGGCATATGGAGGGGGCGACATCAAATACACTGATGTCAACCGGGATGGAAAAATAACGGATATTGACAAGGTTCCTATCGGATATCCTACTGTTCCGGAAATCGTATATGGTTTTGGATTTTCCATGGGCTATAAGGGTTTTGACGCTTCTTTCTTTTTCCAGGGAGCTGCCAGGGAATCTTTCTGGATTAGCACCGATCAAACTACACCCTTCCAGAATGAAACACAGGTATTGAAAGCATATGCAGACAGTCACTGGTCGGAGGCCAATCAGGACATGTATGCCACATGGCCGAGGTTAAGCCCCGGGTACAACTATAATAATATGCAAACAAGTACCTGGTGGATGCGCAACGGCTCCTTTCTTAGATTGAAACAGGCAGAAATCGGTTATTCCATCCCCGGGAAATGGAAGGAAAGATTCCGGATGAGTACCTGTCGTTTTTATGTGAGTGGTACGAATTTATTGTTGTTCAGTAAATTTAAAATGTGGGATGTAGAAATGGCCGGAAACGGATTGGGATACCCCTTGCAACGGGTAATCAATCTCGGTATCAACCTTACATTTAATTAATATAAAAATTTAACATTTAAAGAAATATGAAAATGTTACATATAATAAAAAAACAATGGGTTGTTGGATTATTCTTCATATTGGTGTTCAATGCCTGTGACGATTATCTGGATCTGGTGCCTGATAATATTGCTACCATCGAACATGCGTTTAGCATGCGTTCGGAAGCTGAAAAATATTTATATACCTGCTATTCATACATGCCCAGGGATGGGAATATAGCCTTGGATCCGGCTATTATGGGAGGCGATGAGATGTGGTCGGTTATTGATCCGGGCCAACCGCAATACAGCGATGAAATGTTTCGTATTGCCCGGGGCTTTCAGAATGCAAATACTCCCTTGGCCAACAATTATTGGATTGATTTGTATCAGGCGCTGAGAGACTGTAATATTTTTCTGGAAAATGTAGGAAAGGTTCCGGATTTGCCTGTTTGGGAAAGGGACAAATGGACTGCGGAAGTTACTTTTCTGAAAGCTTATTATCATTTTTATCTGGTTCGGATGTACGGGCCGATACCATTGGTCAAGGAAAACCTGCCCATCACGGCAAGCGAAGAGGAAGTAAAGGTTTCGCGGGTGCCGGTGGACGATTGTTTCGAATATATTGTCGAATTGATCGATGAAGCGCTTCCCGGACTTGACTCCATCATAGCTAACCCTACCAGGGAAATGGGGCGGATCACCAAACCTATAGCGGCGGCATGGAAGGCCAAAGTGTTGGTAACGGCAGCCAGCCCCCTGTTCAATGGAAATACCGATCAAAGTACCTTGAAAAACCACGATGGTACCCTCCTTTTTAACACGAACGATGATCCGGAAAAATGGGAAAGGGCCATGACAGCATGTAGGGAAGCTATAGATATATGTCACAGGGTTGGTATGGGCTTGTATGAATATAAGCCTGAATACCAGCAGTATAAATTAACGGATACCACTATGGTTGAGTTAAGTATACGTAATGTATTCTGCGAGAAATGGAATTCCGAAATTATCTGGGCAAATACCCAGACAGGAAGCAGCGCTATGCAGACTTTACAACGTCTATCTACGGCTAATCTGGATCCGCAATATTTCAGCAATTCCACATTGAGATCACAATTACAACCACCATTAAAAATTGCCGAAATGTTTTATACAGATAATGGAGTGCCCATTGCCGAAGATAAAAGTAGACAGGGGGTAAATATGTATGCATTACGGACAGCGGTTGAGGCCGAACAATTATATGTGAAAAATGGATATACTACTATTGAACTGCATTTCAACAGGGAACCCCGTTTTTATGCCAGTTTGGGATTTGATGGCGGAATCTGGTACGGACAGGGGAAATATGATAATAAGCCGGACGATTTGTTTTATATTGCTTGTCGCAGGAGTGGTAATCAGGGTAAGAAAGGTCAGCAGTTCGGCCCATTTACCGGGTATTACTGGAAAAAGTGCGTTCATTATCAAAATGTACAATCGTCTGTAAATGGCTATAACATGCAATATTACCCCTGGCCCATTATGCGTCTTGCCGACTTGTATTTGCTCTATGCTGAAGCCATTAATGAAGCAGAGGGGCCGAATGGAGCCAGTCAGGCAGAATTATATCAGTATATTGATGCTGTGCGTGCAAGAGCTGGCCTGAAAGGAATAGTGGAATCCTGGGATACCTATGCCAATAACAGTAAATATGAATCACAGGCAGGAATGCGCCAGATTATCCAACAGGAACGCCTGATTGAACTGGCGCTCGAAGGACAAAGATTCTGGGACCTTCGCCGGTGGAAAACGGCTACGGATCAATTCTCCCGTGCCATTGAAGGTTGGAAAGTGAATGAAAGCGCCCCTGGAAAATATTATTCGGTTGCACCCTTGTATCAGCAATCTTTTAGTACAAAAGATTATTTCTGGCCAATCATGGATTCTTACATCGAAAACAACAGGAATTTAGTACAAAACATCGGTTGGTAATCAATAGATAATATAGTTTGATAATTAAAATCGGCATAAATACAATAAAACCAACATCAGTGATGCAAGCAGGACAATTATAGGTAAGTATATGCTGGATTAGTATAAAAATTATAATAATATGAATATGAAAAAAATATTAAATATGTTCATTATGTTCGCCAGTCTGTTCTGGTACGGATGTAAAGAAGAAGGCCGGTTGGATCATGTCGACGGTCAGGCTCCGGCACCTGCCCCGGTAACCGTTACTGAGGTAATCAATACGCATGGTGGCGCTCTTATCAGGTATAAGGTTCCCAATGACAAGAATTTGGCAGGTGTAAAGGTCGTTTATGAACGGGGAGGTGAAATGTGCGAAACCAAAGCATCCCTTTATGTAGATTCATTGGTGGTTGAAGGCTTTGGCGATACCAGAAGCCGTACAGTCGATTTATACAGTATCGGATGGAACAACAAAACATCAGAGCCGGTCAGTATAAGCATTACCCCTCTAACTCCACCTGTAATGAGTGCTGCCAAAGAGATAGAAGCTGCTTTTGGCGGGGTCGGCATCAGTTTCTCCAATCATTCCCGGGCAAACCTGGCCCTTGTGTTACTGGCCGATACCACGGAAATGGATATGTGGCATCCTTTGCAAATCTTCTATACCAAGGCGGATACTGGTATTTTTTACCGGCGCGGGATGGAAGCCAAGGAGCAAAAATTTGCCATGTATGTACGCGACCGATGGAACAATAAATCGGATACCCTTATACGCTACCTGACCCCATTGATGGAGGAACTGTTACCGAAAGACGGTTGGGTAAACCAGAAACTTCCCGGAGATACCTGGGAATACGTAGAAGGACCGCAATATGCTATTGAAGGTGTATGGGATGATATTACCGGTAAACGTAACTCTAATATGTTTGCTTCAAAACATGACGCACCTATACCGCAGCATTTTACCATTTCTTTAGGATATACGGCCAGTGTTAATAGGATGAAGGTATATCAGAGACCCGGCGATGAGTATTCGGGCTCCAGTCCCCGTACCTTTGAATTATGGGGATCTGATGATCCTCCTGCTAACGGAAGCTGGGATAACTGGTACTTACTTGGAAAGTTCGAAGCATTTAAACCCTCCGGCTATGAAGAAGACGGATCGGTAGGAACCATTACGCAGGAAGATAAAGACTATTGTGTAGTAGATGGGATGGATTATGACTTGGTTGCATCGGATGAAGTGCCGGAACCCTACATGCCTGTAACTCATTTAAGATTCAGAACTACGGCCACCTTTAGTACATATGGTACAGATGTTGAAATAGGAAATTTTACTCTTTCCGAATTAACTTTTTGGGGTCAGATTATTAAATAACGAATAAAATGTATAATTATGAATAAGATAAATAAAATATATTATTCCATTTTTATATCTATCGCCTGTTTTATGGCCTCATGCGGCGATATGGACGAAAATTATAAGGAGTTTATCGTTTCCAATGGAATTACTTATCCGGGCAAAGTTGTTTCGCCCTTGTTGCATCCCGGAGAAAACAGGATTCTGTTGGAATGGCAGCCGAGCAACGACCCTAAAGTAACTAATACCCGTATATATTGGAATAATTACACCGACTCGATAGATATTCCAACCCTTGAGGATATGGATACCCTTTATCAAATGATTTCACCGTTAGTTGAGAATACTTATACTTTTATTTTCAAGACATTTGATGATGAGAGAAATTCCTCTGTTCCTATGGAGATAACAGGAAAAGCCTATGGCGATATTTACCGGGCGGATTTATCCAATCGGCGTATTGCCAATGAATATGTAGATGAAGAAAGGCTCTGGACCATTATTTGGGGAAAGTCTGATATACTCAACGGCGCGGCTGGTACCGAATTGATTTACAAAATTTCGGATACTGAAACCCGTAGGGTTGTTGTTCCTGCCGATGAAGATATCCTCAGGGTAACCGGACATGTTAGTGAATCGGAATATAAATACCGGACATTTTTCCTGCCTACCCCCATAGCCATTGATACTTTTTATACCGCATATGATACCGGTAATGTTCCGGTAAAGAACCCTGTGAAAATCTCTACAGACGGATGGATTGCCACTGCCGACACCTGGGCGCCTAATCAGGGGCAAACCGAAAACGGATCGGAAGGTGGTATTCCCGCTAAGACAATCGATGGAAATCCCGCTACGTTCTGGCATACCGCTACTGATGCCCAAGGGCAACCGGCTGGTGGTAGTTACCCGACAAATTATCCCCATTGGCTGGCTTATGATATGGGTGAAAATATTGATGTATATATGGTAGAATTGACTCCGCGCGGTAGTTATACACAACACGGTATTAAAGAATTCCAGATACAGGGAAGTATGGATGGTTCCAACTGGACAACCTATGATATTTTCACCGGCACAACTGCTCCTGCCAACAAAGCGACACTTGAACAACGGGCTGTAGTTCAACAATTTTATGTGGATGGCACTCCGACAATGAAGTATATCCGCATATGGATGTTGAATTCCCATGCTAACCAGCAGCATGGGCATCTTGCGGAATTTGCCGTGTATAAAGAATAATATAAACAGTAAATAAATGCAGGGAAAATCGGGATTATTTGTATTCTATACCGCATGATGAACTGATATTAAATCTAAATTTGAGACAAAACCCAAATTAAGTCCGTTTTAACAGAAGTTGCTCGGAGCGGACTTATTTTCAAATAATAACATGACATGATGAATTTTTTTTCTCCAGTATTAATATTATTATTTATGTTATCCTTTCAACAACGGGATAATATTAATGTTTCCGATGTGTTTGAACCGCTTCCTCCCGGAGCGGTTCAATTAAACGGCTATCTGGACGGTCATATAGATAATTCAATGGAACATTGGAACAAAGGAGTCATTCCATATGCCAAATTTGTCGATTTTTTTAGAAGCGGCCGCCCGAAATTCGCCTTAGGTGAAATGTGGGGTAAATCCGTTCGTTCCGGATGCATGTTTTACCGTTATACGCACGACCCGGAGTTAAAAAAACTCATGGAAACAACCGTAAAGGATCTGTTATCTACCCAGCGTGCGAACGGTAGTATCAGTTGTGTAGAGATCGAAAAACAACCTGAAAAAAGTGAGCTCTGGGAACGCAAGTATGTCATGCTCGGGTTGGATGAATACTATAACTGGGTAAACCCCGATCCGGCTGTACTCGATGCATTGAAAAAACAAGCCGACAATATTATCGAAATTGTCGGGTATGCACCTAAAACAGAGATTACTGATGTCGGATGGAGTGCAACCAATATCGGGTATGAGCCTTGTCACATCGAGTCGAGTACATTACTCGAACCCTTTATGCGGTTGTATAAAATGACAGGCGAACAATGCTATCTGGACTTTGCCACCTATATTTATGAAATGGGAGGTACAAAACATTACAATGTTTTCGAAATGGCATTGAACAATGTTGAGCCATACAAAATGGCCGGACACTACCCAAAGGCTTATGAGATGACGTCGCTGTTCGAAGGATTAGTTGAATATTATCGCGTAACGGCAGATCCCACGGTGAAACAGACCTTGCTCAATTATTACAACAACATCAGGACCAAAGAAATCACCCTTATTGGTAACGGTGGTTGTGATCAACCCTATCATCCGAAAGTGATGGGAGAGGCATGGGGGAACACGGCAATCGAACAGTCCAACCCTGATATTTCACGCATGATGGAAACCTGCACAGGAGTTACCTGGATGAAATTTTGCAGCCAGATATTACGCCTTACCGGCGAATCATCCACCATGGACGAAATAGAAAAATATGTCTATAACGGATTAATCGGCGCCATGAAACCAACAGGCGACGGCTTCAGTTATGTCAATCTACTTAACGGAAAGAAAGTAAACGGTAGTGGATGGGGCTGGATGTTCGACGACCTGCACGTAACTTGTTGTAACCTGAATGGTCCGATGGGATTGGCGTATATTCCTTTTGTCGCTGTAATGAATTCAGCCGGTGGTCCTGTAGTAAATCTGTATGATGCAGCTATGGTTTATATGAAGACGCCTAAGAATAAGGATTTGAAATTACAAATTGTAACAGATTATCCGCAATCCGGAAATGTTGTGATAAACATTAATCCGGCAAGAAAAGAAAAGTTCAATCTGAAACTACGGATACCCGAATGGAGTGAAAACACTATAGTTAAGGTAAATGGAGAATCCATCGGCAAGGTCGAACAGGGAACATATCTTGATATTTCCCGTGAATGGAGAAACAAAGATAAGGTAGACATTACTTTTGAGATGAAATGTCGCATAATAGATGCCCCCAAAGGGAGCAATCCGGCTTCACATAACTTCCAGGCCCTGAAATGGGGACCGATCGTACTGGCAAGAGATCAAAATATCGATGCTGATTTCGATAAACCCGTTAAGGTTGTATCCGACGGAAAAGGTGTAGTGAACATTCAAAAAGTTCAGCCGGCACTTTTCGGAACGCATCTGGAATTTATTATTCCTACTGAAGATGGTGATATCCGCATGACGGATTATGCATCTGTGAATGGGTGGAACGGTTCGCATGTATGCACATGGTTACCGCTTCCGGAATAATGAAGCGCAGTGAACCTTATCTCCGTCTTGGTGTCAACAATTGTTTGATTAATACTCATGCGAATCAGTAGTTGATACTATTTGCTGATTATTTGGTTAAAAAATTAATTATCAATAAAATAAACGCATTGAATATTTGTTCAACTAGAATCATTCTTCAACTGGTTGAACAAAAAAACAAAGATTCAAAAAGCGAAAAAAGTAAGATATACAGCGGGACTACTCGTACCTACGATGGGGAAAATTGCCATCGCTTTCATTTATCTGATTTTTTAAGGAATGATTCGCATGAATACTCATAAGGGAGATGGTTTCAACAAATAAAGTCAGGTTTTATACCTATAACCAGGTCCGGCTATATGAAATAGAAATATATAATATCATTAATGATTGATAACAAAAACAATAAAACCGTTAGGATTCCGAAGCTTGACGGTTTTATTGTAATTTTGCCATAAATATCCGTGAAAATATGAAAAGACGTACAGCAATAAAAAATATAGGGGCTTTATCCGTAGCATGTTCCATTCCGGCGGTTCTGGATGCTAAAACTGAAAACGCCCAGTCAAAGGTTCCGACTCAGGAAACAGATATTTTAGTGGTAGGTGGCGGAACGGCAGGTGTTATTGCAGCCATTCAGGCGGCAAGGGCCGGTTGTAAAACCATTCTCGTGGAAAATGGCAGTTGGCTGGGCGGAACCATGACTACAGGCGGCGTTACTTTTCCGGGAATATTCCATGCCTGGGGCCGGCAGGTTATCGGCGGAATAGGCTGGGAGCTGGTTGAGGAAACCGTTACCCTGGGAGGCGGCAAGATCCCTGATTTTACTATTCCTCCAGGGCGGCAGCACTGGCGGCATCAGGTACATATTAACGGCCCTTTATATGCGCTGATCGCGGAAGAAAAATGCTTACAGGCGGGAGTTACTATCCGGTACTACGAAACACCGGTGCAGATTAAAATGAAAAATGGAAAATGGCATGTGGATGTTGTCGGAAAAGGAACTCATTACCGGATCATATGTGATCAATTGGTCGATTGTACCGGAAATGCATTGGTCGTTTCGATGTGCGGATTCCACCTGATAAGGGAAGAGGAGATCCAACCCGGATCATTGATTTTTGAACTTGGCGGATATGATGTTAAAAAACTGGATCCGGATGATTTGAATAAGCGGTTTAAGCAAGCAATTGCCGATGGTACATTATTGAAAACAGATGCTTATAGCGGTATTATGTCCCTGCTCAATGCAAAGGGAGGATTAGCTACCCAACATGTAATGGATGCTGATTCAACGACATCCCGGACACATACGCAGACCAACATTCGGGGACGCGAATCTATGTTACGCATTATCCGTTTTGTCAGATCGTTACCCGGATGTGAAAATGCCTATATTTCTAAAATGCAACCGGAAACATCTATCCGGGAAACCAATCGCATAGATGGAATATATCAGGTCACACATGATGATTATGTAGAAGGGCGGGTATTTGAGGATTCTCTATCATATTCATTTTATCCGATAGATTTACATATCGCGGAGGGAGTACGTCCGAAACACCTTCAGGAAGGAAAAGTAGCCACCGTTCCGTTAAGGGCATTGGTACCTAAGAACAGTAAAAACCTGATAGTAGCCGGAAGATGCGTCAGTAGCGATCGTTTGGCAAATTCAGCACTTCGGGTACAGGCATCGTGTATGGGAATGGGACAGGTTGCCGGAGCCGCTGCTGCTTTGGCATGCCTGAGAAATACTACGCCTCTGGGTGTTCCCATTCCGGAAATCAAAAAGATACTTGAAAATTGTCAGGCAATAGTTCCGTGAATTCTCAATGACAACAGCCTGTTTAAAACTGGTAATTTGAAATAGAAAATCTAACAGGAGAATTCGGAATAGAAGCTAAAATACTCAAAGTATGCTTTGAATAAAGAAGCTATGAACTATACTGATTTATAACTGATACTTTGAGTTAAAGTATAAAAAGGCCGGCCTTAGGTGTGTGAGGTTATTTTATATTAAAATCCCTCCGGATTCCGTTTTTGGATAGTGTCGACAGTTGAATTTATTTTTTTCTGTATGAAATAACTATCTACTTCACCTGTCTTTGTGTTAAATGTAATTTTTCTTCCTGTATCTCCTCCTATATTAGAGAAAACAATAGGTATTTTAAATTCATTGAGAATTTCGGTAGCTATCTTAACATTTCTTCTTCCGATATGGAATCTTGTTGGAGTTCCGGTAAGCACCTCCGCACCTCCCAGTACTTTAGCTTCGATGTCCTCATACTTACATCCGAAATTCAGCAATCCTTCAAGGATACGGATAATAGCCAGATTTCCATATTTCATGGTTGCCAGGTCATTACCATTCCATTGGGGTAGAATATAGTGGTTAATGGCTCCTATTTGCATTTGTGGAGAGTACAGGCAAACCGAAACGCACGATCCCAATACCGTACTTACAATATGAGGAACTTTATCAACAAAAATGTCTGCCGGATATAATAAATATCTTGGTAAATCTTCCATGTTATATCTTAATTGCCGCTCAAATATAATTACGTAAAAATGGGAAAAATGTTTCATTCTACATATTCCACCAGTTTAATGGGAATATTTTTTGAAAAAATACATATATTTTTAGTAAAATATTTCGTGTGGTCTTGTTTATAATAAAAAAAGCCGTACCTTTGCGAACCATTTTTTAGAGTAAAATAGAATAGATTAAATAGACTTTATGCCTACAATTCAGCAATTAGTAAGAAAAGGACGGGCCAAACTTGTGGATAAAAGTAAGGCGCCTGCTTTGGATTCTTGCCCTCAACGGAGGGGTGTTTGTGTTCGTGTATATACTACCACTCCGAAAAAACCCAATTCGGCTATGCGTAAAGTAGCCCGTGTAAAGTTGGTCAATCAGAAAGAAGTGAACGCCTATATTCCTGGTGAAGGTCATAATCTTCAGGAGCACTCGATCGTGTTGATCCGTGGCGGTAGGGTGAAAGATCTTCCAGGTGTACGTTACCACATTATCCGTGGGGCTCTTGATGCATCCGGCGTTGAAGGTCGTTTGGCCAGCCGTTCGTTGTATGGTGCCAAGAGGCCAAAAGCTGCAAAAGCTAAAAAATAAGAATTATACACATTATATAGGATACTTCAATGCGCAAGACAAAACCTAAAAAAAGAATATTATTACCTGATCCCGTATATGGTGATAAAGAGGTAACCCGGTTTGTGAACAACCTGATGTTGGATGGCAAAAAGTCGACTGCTTTCAATATTTTCTATGATGCAATGAAAACTGTTGAAGCCAAGGCCAAGGAAGATGATAAAGCGCCTTTGGATATATGGCGTAAGGCACTTGAAAACATAACACCTCAGGTTGAAGTTAAAAGTCGTCGTGTAGGTGGTGCCACTTTTCAGGTACCGATGGAAGTCCGTCCGGATCGTAAGGTTTCGGTAAGCATGAAAAACATGATTCTTTATGCAAGGAAACGTAGTGGTAAATCCATGAGCGAAAAACTTGCAGCCGAAATTTTAGCCGCGTATAACGAAGAAGGAGGAGCATTTAAAAGAAAAGAAGATATGCATAAAATGGCAGAAGCCAATCGTGCATTCTCACATTTTCGTTTTTAATATTCCGCTAAATTAATAAAGAAGAAAAAGGAGTATATTAATAATTAAATGAGTAAAGATTTAAACTATACCAGGAATATTGGTATAATGGCGCACATTGATGCCGGTAAGACAACTACGTCTGAGAGAATTTTGTTCTACACGGGTGTCAATTATAAGCTGGGAGAAGTTCATGATGGCGCCGCAACCATGGACTGGATGGTGCAGGAGCAGGAAAGAGGGATTACCATTACTTCCGCTGCAACATTCTGCCAATGGAAATACAATGATCAAGTATATAATATTAATCTGATAGATACCCCCGGTCACGTTGACTTTACAGTCGAAGTAGAACGGTCATTACGTATTCTCGATGGAACAGTCGCTTTATTTTGCGCTGTAGGTGGTGTTGAGCCGCAATCGGAAACAGTATGGCGTCAGGCTGAAAAATATGGTGTACCCCGTATAGGATTCGTTAATAAAATGGATCGTAACGGAGCCGATTTTATAGGTGTGGTAAACCAGGTCCGGGAGCGCCTGAAATCTAATCCGGTTCCATTGGTAATTCCTATTGGAGCCGAAGATAAATTCGAAGGTATCATCGACCTGATTACTTTTAAAGCTGTTTATTGGCTTGATGATAAAGGTCAAAAAGTTGAAGTAAAGGAAATTCCGGCAGAAATGTTGGATGAAGCTACAGAATGGCGTAATCAATTGATCGAGTCAGTAGTGGAAACCGATGATGTCTTAATGGAAAAGTTCTTTGATGATCCGGATACCATCACTGTTGAAGAATTAAAAACAGGTATACGTAAAGCAGTCATTGCACAAACGATTGTGCCGATGATGTGTGGTTCGTCGTTTAAAAACAAAGGCGTACAGTATTTATTGGATGCCATTGCAGCATATTTGCCAAGTCCTCTTGATAAAGGAAATATAACAGGTATTAACCCGGATACGGAGGACACCGTGACCCGTAAGCCTGATGATAAGGAACCTTTAACAGCTCTTGCTTTTAAAGTAGCTACGGATCCTTATGTCGGTCGCCTGGTCTTTATTCGTGTTTATTCAGGAACATTGGACAGTGGTTCATACGTGTTGAATACCCGTTCAGGCAAAAAAGAACGTATCTCGCGTTTGTTCCAGATGCATTCGAATAAACAAAACCCTATAGAAAACTGTAGTGCCGGTGATATTTGTGCTGCAGTCGGTTTAAAGGATCTGCGTACCGGAGATACTTTATGTGACCCGGCGAAACCAATCGTGTTGGAATCGATAACTTTCCCGGATCCAGTAATCGGTGTGGCTGTAGAACCAAAAACACAAGCAGATATAGATAAGCTGGGCACAGCTTTATCAAAACTGTCTGAAGAAGATCCTACTTTCCGGGTGAAATCAGATCCGGATTCCGGCCAAACTGTGATAGAAGGAATGGGTGAACTCCATTTGGAAATCATTCTTGACCGTTTACGCCGTGAGTTCAAAGTGGAATGTAACCAGGGTAATCCTCAGGTCGCATATAAAGAAGCCATTACCGCTTCATACCAACATCGTGAAGTATTTAAGAAACAAAGCGGTGGACGTGGTAAATTTGCCGATATCATTGTAGTGGTAGGGCCGGCTGATGAAGGTGTTACGGGGTTGCAATTCATTAATGAAGTAAAAGGTGGAAATATTCCCAAAGAATATATTCCTTCTGTTGAAAAGGGTTTCAAAGAATCCATGCAAAATGGTGTTTTGGCCGGGTTTTCTTTAAACAGTATGAAAGTAACTTTGCTCGATGGCTCGTATCACGCTGTCGACTCCGATTCGCTCTCATTCGAAATTTGTGCCAAACAGGCATTCCGTGAAGCTTGTAAACATGCTAAACCTATCCTTCTGGAACCGATCATGTCCGTTGAAGTGGTCACACCGGAAGAATATATGGGTGATGTAATTGGCGACTTCAATAAACGTCGTGGTCAGATCACAGGTATGGAAGAAAGGGGAGGAGCACGTGTTGTCAAATGTAAAGTACCGCTCTCTGAGATGTTCGGGTATGTAACCGTGTTGCGTACTATCACATCGGGTCGTGCCACATCGACGATGGAATTCTCTCATTACAGTCCTTTGGCTGATAATTTAGCTAAAGAAGTGATATCAAGCGTTAAAGGAAATGCCTAATAGAACAGCAAATTCATTATTTTTTTAATTCAATATGAGCCAAAAGATTAGAATTAAACTTAAATCTTACGACCACAATCTGGTGGATAAGTCGGCTGAAAAAATCGTTAAAACGGTGAAAATGACAGGTGCTTCGGTAAGCGGTCCTATACCCCTTCCTACACACAAGCGTATTTTCACAGTGAACCGTTCGACCTTTGTTAATAAAAAATCAAGGGAACAATTCGAACTCAGTTCATTCCAACGTTTGATGGATATTTACAGTTCTACGCCTAAAACCATCGATGCGCTGATGAAGTTAGAGTTGCCCAGCGGCGTGGAGGTAGAAATCAAAGTGTGATCATAAAGGTTTAAGCAGTGGTGGGGAATCAGAAGGCATGATGAGATCCACCTTATATCATTCATTTAATAATTAATAAACTATGCCAGGAATCATTGGAAAAAAGATAGGGATGACCTCGATTTTTACACCGGAGGGTAAAAATGTACCTTGTACGGTTATTGAGGCTGGCCCTTGCGTAGTCACCCAAATCAGAACCGTTGAGAAAGACGGTTACGACGCTCTGCAGTTGGGTTTTGGTGAAAAGAAAGAAAAGAATACTCCTAAAGCAGAGAGGAAACATTTTGAAAAAGCAAAAACATCACCTAAGAGATTGCTTATTGAATTTCGTAACAATGAAATAGATGTGAACAATTATAAATTGGGACAATCTATTACTTTGGCCGATATGGAAGGAAAAATACAGGTAGATGATTATGTTGATGTGATTGGAACATCCAAAGGAAAAGGTTTTCAGGGTGTAATGAAACGCCACAACTTCGGAGGTGTGGGCGGTGCCACTCACGGACAGCATAACCGTTTACGTGCACCTGGTTCCATGGGAGCATCTTCATATCCTTCACGTGTTTTTAAAGGAAAGAGGATGGCCGGCCGTACAGGTGGTGAAAGAGTAAAGATTCAGAACCTCGTAGTTTTACAGGTACTCGCTGATAAGAATCTTTTATTAGTAAAAGGCTCTGTTCCCGGAGCAATTGGTTCATATTTAATAGTTGAATATTAATGGAAGTAGCAGTATATAATATAGAAGGGAAAGATACCGGAAGAAAGGTATCTCTTGATGATGCGATTTTCGGTATCGAACCGAACGACCATGCCATTTATCTGGACATTAAACAATATTTGGCCAATCAACGTCAAGGAACACACAAAGCCAAAGAAAGATGGGAAATTGCCCGCAGTACCCGTAAGATCAAACGTCAAAAGGGAACAGGAGGAGCTCGTGCCGGTAGCTTGAAATCACCAGTGTTTGTTGGTGGTGGACGAATATTCGGTCCCCTTCCGAGGGATTATTCTTTCAAATTGAATAAAAAAATGAAACAACTGGCCCGTCTTTCAGCACTTAGCCATAAAGCCAAGAGTGAAGGAATCATGGTTGTTGAAGATTTCAATTTTGATGCCCCTAAGACGAAAGAATTCGTACAAATACAAAAGAATCTGCAGATCGTTGACAAAAAGTCCCTTTTTGTATTTGCAGAGAAAAAGGATAATGTATATTTATCATCCAGGAATTTGCAAAAAACAAAGACCGTTACTGTTTCAGGTTTGAATACATATAACATTACTGACGCATCGGTATTGGTTTTTTCAGAAAGTTCGATCAATGTTTTACAACAAAACTCGTAACCCAAAATGAAAACGTCATTAGAAATACTTTTAAAGCCGGTACTCACCGAAAAAATGACATCTCAGGAAGAAAAACTGAATCGTTATGGTTTTTTGGTAGAGAGGACGGCCAATAAATTGCAGATCAGAAAAGCAATTGAAGAAATGTATGGGGTTACGGTTGTGTCTGTGAACACCATGCGTTATGCTGGAAAGAATAAATCGAGATTTACAAAGTCAGGCGTCATTTCTGGTAAGAGCAATGCTTACAAGAAAGCGGTAGTGACTGTTAAAGAAGGTGAAAAAATTGATTTTTATAGTAATATCTAAACGGTTATGGCATTAAAGAAATATAAACCCACAACACCGGGGCAGAGACATAAAATCGTCACTACCTTTGACGATATTACATGTGCTACTCCGGAAAAATCGTTACTTTACCCTGTTAAAAGATCAGGTGGACGTAATAGTTCCGGTAAAATGACTATGCGCTATATCGGCGGCGGTCATAAAAGACAATTACGTATTATCGATTTTTTAAGAGATAAAGAAAATATTCCCGCTATCGTAAAAACCATCGAATACGATCCTAACCGTAGTGCTCGTATTGCATTGGTGGCTTATGCCGATGGTGAAAAACGTTATATTATAGCTCCTGTCGGGCTTAAGGTCGGACAGAAAGTAGAATCAGGACGTAATGTTGCTCCGGAAATCGGAAATACATTATATTTATCGGATATTCCATTGGGTACCATTGTTCACAATATTGAACTTCGTCCCGGTGAAGGAGCATCTATGGCTCGTAGTGCCGGAACATATGCGCAATTGCTTTCTCGTGATGGCAAATATGCCAACCTGAAATTACCTTCAGGTGAAGTTCGTATGATCTTGGTCACTTGTAAGGCTACGGTCGGTTCAGTATCTAATCCGGATCATTCAAACGAGCAATCAGGCAAGGCCGGGCGTAACCGTTGGCTGGGACGCCGTCCCCGTACCAGAGGTGTTGCTATGAACCCTGTCGATCACCCGATGGGTGGTGGTGAAGGCCGTGCTTCAGGAGGTCATCCCCGTTCTCGTAAAGGTTTACCTGCTAAAGGTTACAAAACGAGAAATAAGAAGAAAGCTTCTAGTCAATATATTGTAGAACGTAGAAAAAAATAATCCGATATGAGCCGTTCATTAAAAAAAGGTCCTTTTATTGATTATAAGTTGGAAAAAAGAGTTCTCGAAATGAACGAAACCAACAAGAAATCTGTCATTAAAACCTGGTCGAGACGTTCGATGATTTCTCCCGATTTTGTAGGACATACTATTGCCGTACATAATGGAAACAAATTCATCCCTGTATATGTGACTGAGAATATGATAGGTCACAGGTTGGGTGAGTTTTCTCCAACACGGGTGTTCAGAGGACATGCCGGTAAAAAATAATTGTAAAGCCTGAAAGAATAATCGTTATGAGCAAAAGAAAGAAAATAACAGCCGATAAACGTAAAGAGGCAAATAAAACAAAAAGTTTTGCCATCCTTAGAAATTGTCCTACATCGCCCCGTAAGATGCGTTATGTAGTAGACATGATCAGGGGAGAAGAAGTGAATAGGGCTTTAGATATATTGAAATTCAGCAATAAAGATGCTGCTATCAGGGTTGAAAAACTCCTCAAATCTGCAATTGCCAACTGGCAAAAGAAAAATGAAGGAGAGCGTCTGGAAGACAATACCCTGTTTGTTTCAGAAGTAAAAGTTGACAGCGGACGTGTAATGAAACGTCTGCGTACAGCACCTCAAGGTCGTGGTTACAGGATGTTGAAACGTTCGAACCATGTTACACTTGTGGTAGATAAAGTGCAAAACGAAACTCAAACTCAAACCAAATAAGTAACTGTAAATGGGACAAAAAACAAATCCAATTTCGAATCGTCTTGGAATCATCAAAGGTTGGGACTCCAACTGGTATGGCGGCAAGGACTTCTCTGAAAAAATAGTAGAAGACAACAAGATACGTAAATATCTCAATGCCCGTTTAGCCAAAGCCAGTATCTCGAAGATCATTATTGAGAGAACCTTAAAATTGATTACAGTTACGGTACACACTGCCCGTCCCGGTATTATTATCGGTAAAGGCGGACAAGAGGTGGATAAACTAAAGGAAGAGTTGAGGAAAATCACTCAAAAGGATGTTCAGATCAATATTTTCGAGATCAAACGTCCGGAGTTGGATGCTA
Organism: Bacteroidales bacterium; assembly: GCA_031275285.1. NCBI lineage: Bacteria > Pseudomonadati > Bacteroidota > Bacteroidia > Bacteroidales > Bacteroidales bacterium. The sequence goes on from JAISOY010000084.1 coordinate 45,641, forward strand.
CCATTGTAGCAAACAACATTGCCCGCCAGGTCGAAGGCAAGATTTCATATCGCCGTGCTATGAAAATGTCTATCATGTCGACCATGCGTATGGGCGCCGAAGGTATCAAGATTATTGCTTCCGGCCGTTTAGGAGGTGCAGAAATGGCTCGTGCCGAAATGTTGAAAGAAGGACGTATCCCTTTGCATACATTTCGTGCCGATATCGATTATGCCCTTGCAGAAGCATTAACCAAAGTTGGTCTGATTGGTATCAAGGTATGGATTTGTAATGGTGAAGTTTACGGAAAACGTGACCTTTCACCGAATGTAGGTAACTTCGCAGCTTCCCAACAAGGAAACAGCCGTTCTCCTCGCGGCGAATTCCGTGGTGAAAGAGGTGATCGCGGAGGTAAAAGAGGCGGTGGCGGTGGCCGTCGTCGCTAATAATCATTTTAAAGGATAGAAGCATTAAAATATTAGAAAATGTTACAACCTAAAAAAACCAAATTCAGAAGACGCCAGAAAGGACGGATGAAAGGTAATTCGCAACGCGGACATGAGCTTTCTTTCGGTTCTTTTGGTATCAAGACCTTGGATTGTGCATGGATTACCGGTCGTCAAATCGAAGCTGCCCGTCAGGCGATTACCCGTTATATGAAACGTGAAGGCCAGTTATGGATCCGCATTTTTCCTGATAAACCTATTACCAAAAAACCTGCCGAAGTTCGTATGGGTAAAGGTAAAGGTGCTCCGGAAGGATTTGTTGCACCCATTACTCCGGGTCGTATCATGTTTGAAATAGAAGGCGTACCTTATGAAATTGCCAAAGAAGCACTTCGTTTAGGGGCTCAAAAATTGCCTGTTCATACGAAGCTTGTAGTACGTCGTGATTACGTTTTTGAAAAATAATTGACCGGACATGAATACATCAGAGATCAGAGAATTATCAACGAAAGAGTTGATTGAGCGTATCGAAAACGAAAAGAATATGCTCACTAAAATGAAGTTGAATCATGCCGTTTCTCCGTTGGATAACCCGATGAAGTTGAGATTTGCGCGTAAGAACATTGCACGCTTATTGACCGAGTTAAAAAAGAGAGAATTAGCCGAAAAACAGTAATTAGAGTCCAATGGAAAAAAGAAATTTAAGAAAAGAACGTATCGGTGTTGTTGTCAGCAACAAAATGAATAAAACCATTGTTATTGCTGTGAAAACAAAAGTAAAACATCCGATGTACGGAAAGTTTGTGAATAAGACCTCTAAATTCTTTGCCCACGACGAGGGAAATACATGTGGTATCGGTGATACGGTTCGCATTATGGAAACCCGTCCTTTAAGCAAAAACAAGAATTGGAGATTAGTTGAAATCATAGAAAGAGCGAAATAATCATGATACAACAAGAGAGTAGATTAAGCGTAGCCGACAACAGCGGAGCAAAAGAAGTATTGTGTATCCGCGTACTTGGAGGAACACGCCGTAAATATGCAAGTGTCGGTGATACTATAGTTGTTTCCGTAAAGGATGCGATCCCAGCCGGCGATATTAAAAAAGGAACGGTCAGCAAAGCCGTTGTTGTACGTACTAAAAAAGAAATCCGTCGTGCCGATGGTTCGTATATCCGTTTTGACGATAATGCAGTAGTATTATTGAATAATGCGGGCGAAATCAGGGGTACCCGTATTTTCGGCCCTGTTGCACGTGAATTACGTGACGGTTTCATGAAGATTGTTTCGTTGGCTCCTGAAGTTTTATAATCATCAAAAAACGAATTTGAAATGAGCAAAAAGTTACATATCAAAAAAGGCGACATGGTGATTGTGAACGCCGGTGATGACAAAGGTCAGCAAGGACGGGTACTGGATGTTATCTTTGACAAGAAGAAAAATCGTGTCCGTGCGATAGTAGAAGGTGTGAATATGGTCACCAAACACACCAAACCTAATGCAAAGAATACCAATGGTGGTTTCGTAGAAAAGGAAGCTCCCATACATATTTCTAATTTAAACCATATCGATCCGAAAGAAAAGAAAGCAACCCGTATCGGCCGTCGCCGGGATGGGGATAAAGTGGTTCGTTATGCAAAAAAATCAGGGGAGGAACTTAAATAATGAAAAAGTATATTCCTACATATAAAACAAAATATCAGAAGGAAGTTGTTCCTGCTCTGATGAAAGAGTTTGGTTATACCAGTGTAATGCAGGTTCCTAAAATTGAGAAAATCATTATCAATCAGGGAGTAGGCCGTCATTCGGTAGCAGATAAGAAGATCATTGATACTTCTATCACCGAATTGTCTGCTATTGCAGGACAAAAAGCAGTAGCAACTGTTTCCCGTAAAGATATCTCAAACTTCAAGCTTCGTAAAGGAGTTCCTGTTGGAGTTCGTGTTACTTTACGCAGTGGTAAGATGTATGAATTTCTTGAACGTCTGATCTCAGTATCTCTTCCCCGTATCCGCGACTTCAAGGGAATATCCGGTAAGTTGGATGGGAAAGGAAATTATAGCTTAGGTATTTCCGAACAGATCATCTTTCCTGAGATTGACATTGACAAAGTAACCAAAATACTTGGTGTGGAAATAACATTCGTTACTACAGCAAGAACTGATGAAGAGGGTTATGCTTTGTTACGTGAGTATGGTTTACCTTTTAAAAACGCAAAAAAGAATTAAGATATGGCTAAAGAATCAATGAAAGCGCGTGAAGTTAAACGTGCAAAAATGGTGGCCAGATATGCTGAAAAACGTGCGAAGCTGAAAGCAGAAGGAGATTTTCAGAAGTTGGCAACTTTGCCGAGGAATTCAAGTACGGTAAGATTACATAACCGTTGTCTGCTGACAGGTCGTCCTAAAGGCTATATGCGTCAGTTTGGTGTAAGCCGTATTGTTTTTCGTGAAATGGCTTCCAAGGGGTTAATACCCGGTGTAAAAAAAGCAAGTTGGTAAAATTTATTTAAGCTTAGATGTATTTGTCTGAAAACCGGAATAACATTTAGCTTGCTTGATATAAATACAGGAACCCCTTGACGGGGTTTTTGTATTTTTTTATAAATGTAAATAAGATCAAATTCTATTACTTAGACTTTATCAAACTTATAACGTAATCCTATAATACCGGAATTTAATGAATTGGTTAGAGGCACTTATATTAGGGATTGTTCAAGGATTAACAGAATTTCTGCCGGTCAGCAGCAGCGGTCATCTGGAAATTGGCGCTGCATTGCTGAATGTTCAGGTGACCAATAACCTGACTTTTACGGTTGCTGTTCATGTAGCTACCGTTTTGAGTACAATTGTAGTACTGCGAAAAGAAATCATGGATCTGTTACGTGGATTATTTAAATTTGAATGGAATGACCAAACCCAGTTTATTGTTAAATTAATTGTTTCTGCTATTCCTGTTGGTATCGTCGGTTTATTTTTTAAGGATGTCGTGGAAGGTTTTTTCTCCGATAGTTTGATGCTGGTAGGTTCTATGTTATTACTCACAGCAGGATTGTTGACATTTGCCTATTATGCAAAGCCACGTCAGAAAGAAAAAATTTCTTTCTGGGATGCACTTATCATCGGTATTTCACAAGCATGTGCCGTTCTACCTGGTTTATCCCGCTCCGGGACCACAATCTCAACAGGGTTACTGCTGGGAAATAAGAAAGATGTGGTTGCCAAGTTTTCTTTCCTGATGGTATTGGCTCCTATTTTGGGGGAATGTTTTCTTGATTTGGTGAAAGGCGATTTTTCATCAGAAGTATCCGGTATTCCGACAGTCTCCTTGGTGATTGGTTTTCTTGCAGCTTTTGTTTCGGGATTTATTGCCTGTTCCTGGATGCTGAATCTTGTGAAAAAAGGTAAACTGATCTATTTTGCAATTTATTGTGCTATTGTCGGTACAGCTGTACTTATCTTTTTGGGATAATAAAGAATGCCTGAAGAAAAGCTCATTCCTCTGTTTGATCCTCAAATATCCGTTGCTGAAGATTTTATCAGCGGGCAGGTAATATTGATCGATAAACCATTAACGTGGACATCATTTGATGTAGTTCGTAAGTGTCGTAACCTGATTACCCATAAGTTGAAAATAAAGAAATTGAAGGTAGGTCATGCCGGAACACTTGATCCTTTAGCTACCGGACTAATGATTGTTTGTTCCGGAAAAGCAACCAAATGCATTTCGGAATGGATGGATATGGATAAGGAATATGTTGCCAGCATCGAATTCGGGCGGACAACTTTATCTTTTGATCTTGAAACGGAGACGAACGCCACCTTTCCATACGAGCACATTACCCGGGAATCATTGGAGCAGTCGTTGAAACAGTTTCTCGGTGAAATTCAACAAGTACCGCCATTATTTTCGGCAAAGAATTTGCAGGGAAAACGTGCCTACACTTTTGCAAGAAAAGGATCAGATATGGAATTACCTCCGAATACGGTTACCATCAGTAATCTGGAAATAATCCGATTTGAACTTCCGGTTGTAGAAATAAAGATGCGTTGCAGTAAGGGAACGTATGTAAGAGCTTTTGCCCGTGATATCGGCATTGCGAATCAAAGTGGGGCATGTCTGATCGGATTAAGAAGAACGGCCATCGGGGCTTTTAAAGTTGAAGATGCCATGCTTCCTAATTCTTTTGAAATGGAAATTTCAAAAATATAGTTGTAATCATTTAATTTCAAAGATACCTTTAATATGAGGCTTTCACAGTATAAATTTCATTTGCCACCCGATCTGATCGCTAAATTCCCTGCACCTAACAGGGACGAATCGCGGTTAATGGTGATCAATCGTCAGTACGATCACATTGAACATCGTACATTTAAAGATATTATTGATTATTTTAACGAAGGAGATGTTATGGTATTTAATGATACCAAGGTCTTTCCTGCACGTTTATATGGCAATAAGGAAAAAACAGGAGCGCAAATAGAAGTATTCCTGTTGCGTGAACTCAACAGAGAACAACGTTTATGGGATGTGTTAGTAGATCCCGCCAGAAAAATACGTATAGGAAATAAACTTTATTTCGGTGACAATGATACACTGGTTGCCGAGGTCATTGATAATACGACTTCCCGTGGGCGTACCCTTCGTTTTCTTTTCGACGGAGAATATGATGTATTTAAAAAGACCCTTTATTCCCTGGGACAAACTCCTCTTCCTAAATTTATAAAACGCGAAGTACTTCCTGAAGATAAAGATCGTTACCAAACGATTCTTGCAAAGCATGAAGGGGCTGTTGCTGCACCGTCTGCTGGCCTACACTTTAGTAGGGAATTATTAAAACGTTTCGAGATCAAAGGTATTGAGCGGACCGAGATCACATTGCACATGGGATTAGGTAATTTCCGGAGTGTGGATGTAGAGGATCTGACCAAACATAAAATGGATTCGGAACAGATGAACATTTCTGAAGCATCATCAGAAATTGTCAATAATGCAAAATTGAGAAGGTCTGAAGTATGCGCTGTCGGAACAACCGTATTACGTGCTTTGGAGAGTTCTGTCTCCACAAATGGAATGCTGAAGCCGGCCGACATCTGGACCAATAAATTTATTTTTCCACCTTATGAAATAAGTGTACCCACAAGCCTGGTTTCTAACTTCCATTTGCCCATGTCGACCATGATGATGATGGTATCGGCCTTTACAGGATATGACAGGTTGATGGATATATATGAGCTGGCAGTTAAGGAAAAATACAGATTCGGGTCTTATGGCGATGCCATGCTGGTACTGTAATAGATTTAGGGATATCTGATAAAACTTAAAATGGCGAAACTCAAGACCATATTTTATTGCAGGAATTGTGGGAATGAGTCTTCAAAGTGGATTGGCCGTTGTCCCGGATGTGGAGAATGGAATACCTATATCGAGGAACCGGTAGAAAAGAAGACAGCGAATCATCCGATTTACGAAACGACTGAGAGGACGAGACCGCAGAAGTTATCCGAAATATCAGCGGCAGTCCACCAACGGATCAATACCCACAATGAAGAATTAAACAGGGTCCTGGGAGGCGGTTTGGTCCCGGGATCTCTGGTATTGCTGGGAGGTGAGCCCGGTATCGGGAAATCGACTCTGGCGTTACAAGTTGCCTTAGAGCTACAAGGACAAAACGTATTATATGTTTCCGGAGAGGAAAGCCTTCAACAAATAAAATTAAGGGCTGAGCGCATCGGAAGGAAAGACAATGACTGTCTTTTCCTGAATGAGACTTCTTTGGAAAATATTCTGATGCATTGTAATGATAATAAACCGTCTTTACTATTTGTTGATTCTATCCAGACCATCAGTACCCAGAATATTGATTCCTCGGCAGGAAGTGTTTCCCAGGTAAGGGAATGTACCGCAGCATTGCTTAAATATGCCAAGGCTACCCATACCTCCATTATTTTGATAGGTCATATTACTAAAGACGGAATACTGGCCGGTCCTAAAATTCTGGAACATATTGTGGATGCTGTTCTTCAGTTTGAGGGTGACCACAATCATGTATACCGGATTCTCCGCTCTTTGAAGAACCGTTTCGGTTCGACTTCGGAATTAGGGATCTTTGAAATGCGGGGTAATGGACTTAGAGAGGTCAATAATCCTTCTGAAATGTTGATTACTACGAATGACGAAGGATTAAGCGGGATCGGGATCGGAGCCACAATTGATGGTATCAGGCCTTTTTTGATTGAAGTACAGGCTTTGGTTAGTTCTGCTGTTTACGGGACTCCCCAACGTTCCTGTACCGGTTTTGACGGCAGGCGGTTGAATATGTTGTTGGCTGTGTTGGAGAAACGTGCAGGGTTCAGTTTATCGGCGAAAGATGTATTCCTGAATATTGCCGGTGGGCTCAAGGTGGACGATCCTGCCATAGATATGGCTGTAATTGCTGCGATTATGTCATCTAATATTGATATGCCTATCAGTCATCAATATTGTTTTTCCGGTGAAGTAGGGCTTTCAGGAGAGATACGTCCGGTAAGTCGGATCGAGCAAAGAATACAGGAAGCACAAAAACTGGGATTTACTAAGATTTTTGTTGCAGGCGCCAATAAAAAAGGTATTGATGTTTCAGGGCTATCTATCCAGGTTGTTTTTGTCAGCAAAGTAGAACATTTATTCAAAGCATTGTTTGGGAAAAACTAATGTCAGCAGGCTATCTAAAACGGATCAGATGACCATCAAAGAAGCACAACAATTTGTAGATAAATGGATAAAAGAATATGGGGTGCGTTATTTCAACGAACTCACCAATATGGCTATTCTGGCTGAAGAAGTAGGGGAGGTGGCGCGAATTATCGCCCGGGATTATGGAGAACAATCATCCAAATCTTCTGATGATAAAAAATATCTGGCTGATGAGTTGGCTGATGTTTTATTTGTAGTGATTTGTCTTGCCAATCAGACAGGGATAGATTTGACGGAAGCACTGAAAAATAATTTTGAGAAAAAGACTGTACGGGATAAGGACAGGCATAAAAACAACAAAAAGCTTGTCCCCTAAATCTGATATAGAAGGATAATAGTTCTTACCTTCGATCTAATTTTAATATAAAAAATAAGAAGGGGATCAGTTGTAAGACAGCATTGATAAAAAACAAAAAGTTGCAAGATCCTTGCAACTTTTTGTGAAAACTTTTGTCGAGGGTTACCCCAAATAACTTTTTAATAATTTACTTCTGGATGTATGACGTAATCTACGGATGGCTTTTTCTTTGATCTGCCGTACCCGTTCTCTCGTTAATCCGAACTTTTCACCAATTTCTTCAAGTGTCATTTCTTGCACTCCAATACCAAAAAACAACTTAATGATATCCCGTTCCCGTTCGGTAAGTGTAGCCAAAGCGCGTTCAATTTCACGGATCAGCGATTCATTGATCAACGCCCTGTCAGCAACGGGAGAATCGTTATTGACCAATACATCCAGCAGGCTATTATCTTCACCTTCAATAAACGGAGCATCGACAGATACATGACGTCCCGAAACACGCATGGTATCAGCTATCTTTTCTTTGGTAATTTCCAGGACATCCGCTAACTCCTCTGCAGAAGGAATCCGTTCATTTTCCTGTTCAAATTTTGAAAATGCTTTGTTGATTTTATTCAATGAACCTACCTGATTCAAAGGTAAACGAACGATACGTGATTGTTCTGCCAAAGCCTGTAATATAGATTGCCTGATCCACCAAACGGCATAGGATATAAATTTAAAACCGCGCGTTTCATCAAACTTTTCGGCAGCTTTAATCAGTCCTAAGTTACCCTCATTGATCAAATCGGGCAAACTTAGTCCTTGATTCTGGTATTGTTTTGCGACAGAAACCACAAATCTGAGATTGGCTCTCGTTAGTTTTTCTAATGCTGTACGGTCGCCTTTTTTTATTCTCTGGGCTAATTCTACTTCTTCTTCTACAGTAATTAACTCTTCCTTGCCAATTTCCTGCAGGTATTTATCTAAAGAAGCACTTTCCCTGTTTGTGATTGATTTTGTGATTTTTAACTGTCTCATTCTATCTGAAAAATTTGTGCAAAATTACGTTAAATATATAACACGTCCAAAAACAAATTGTTTGATCAAATGATAAATTTATTATTTAGCAAAACCATAATAATCTATTTTACCATTCGGATAGATGCCGTCAATAATGATTCGTCCTCCCGGTTCTATTTTATTGAGGATAGACTGAAAATCAGAAATGGAACTGACTGGCTGATCATTTATTCTTGTAACGATGAACCCATTACGAACGCCTGCTTCTTTCAATTTACCATTCCCGACATCTGTTACTTTAATACCGGATCTGATCCGCAGAGTTCGTTTATCTCTATCATTTATCCCCTCAAATTTCGCGCCAAGAATACTTGATGAATCACCATTTGAAATTTGAGTGGTTTCTTCTATATTACGTAAAGTAACCTGAATTTGTTGTGTTTTTTTATTTCTTTCTATGGTGACATCAACATGATCATTTGGACGATACTTACTTAGCTGTTCCTGAAGCTGGGAAAAACTATTCACAGAAATTCCATTGATCGATTTGATGATATCGCCTTCTTTAATTCCTGCTGCAGCTGCACCTCCGGTTTCCATGACACTGGCTACATAAATTCCCTCAATCTTGTCCAACCCTTTTTCTTTGGCAAATTCAGCATCTATCTCTCTGGTACCGATACCCAACATGGCGCGTTGTACCACTCCGAACTCTTTCAGGTCAAGAATGACTTTTTGAACAATAGATACAGGAATAGCAAATGAATTTCCGGAAAAAGATCCTGTTTGGGAAGCAATGGCCGTATTGATCCCGACCAGTTCCCCTTTGGTGTTGACCAAAGCTCCTCCACTGTTTCCCGGATTTACTGCAGCATCAGTCTGGATGAAAGATTCAATACCCATTTGGGTCGAATTTGCCAGGATGCCTAGTTGGCGGGTTTTAGCACTGACGATTCCGGCTGTAACCGTAGATGTCAGGTTGTAAGGATTTCCGACTGCCAATACCCATTCACCTACACGTAATGCTTCAGAATCACCATAAGTAAGGTGCGGCAATCCGCTTTCTTCTATCTTTAACAGTGCAAGATCCGTTGTGGGGTCAGCGCCTACCAGTTTCGCGGTAAATACACGCTTATCATTGAGTGTTACCTCTATTTCATCGGCTTTATCAATGACATGGTTGTTGGTAATGATATATCCATCATCGGTAATAATGACTCCGGAACCGAATCCTTCGCGCGGAACCTGTCGTTGTTCGCGGTATCCGTAAAAGAAATCAAAAAAAGGATTTCCCGAACCACTATACATGTTCTGCATGGTCTTTACTTTTACGTGAACCACACAATTCACAGTACGCTCAGCAGCAAATGTAAAATCAGGGTAAGCCACATCGCGGGCATCCTGAGGTGTTAATGCGGCATAATAAACCGAAGGAGAAGATGATTGTCCCGAAAAAGCTTGATTTTCAGGATATCCTACAAGCCGCGCATAAATAAAAACAGCTGCTACTCCTCCGAGTAAAGCAATTCCTAATGAAAATAATAAATTCTTAAATTTCATACATTTCTTTCTTAATATTATTTAATAAAAAAGTTCGTTTGTAAAACAAACAGTCAATTTCCTGTAGTAACTTACCATACAAAAATAAAGCCGATTTTTTATTTTTATTACAACTTAACATATTTTAACGTGAGAAAGGACTAAATTAGCTCTATTGCTGATATATACGGAATGAATGGTGTGGAAATCCGACAATAAAAAATGATTTTTAGGAAAAAATCAACTATTTAAGTAATATAAAACAATTAATGT